>CAYZAH010000098.1:0-3760 GCA_964475805.1 uncultured Pirellulales bacterium
GTCGAGCACCTGAAGTTCGAGACCCAGGCCAAGTTCATCCTGGCCATCGAGACGGCCGGCATGTTTCAGCGCTTAGTCAAGCACAGCTACTGGCGCACGGCCAATTGCATCCTCATCTCGATGGGAGGCGTGCCCACGCGCGCCTGCCGGCGTTTTATCCGGCGGCTCGCCGACGAACTGAAGCTGCCCGTGTACGCCTTCGTGGACTGCGACCCGTATGGTATGTTCAATATCTATCGTACACTCAAGGTCGGCTCGGGCAACGCCGCGCATATCAACCGTTACTTCTGCGTCCCCACCGCGACGTTCCTCGGTGTCACGCCACAGGATATTGTGGACTACAAGTTGCCGACGCACCCGCTCAAAGAGATCGACGTCAAGCGAGCCAAGGACGCCTTGAAAAACGATCCCTTCGTGCAGCACTATCAGCCGTGGCGCGACGCGATCAATCAATTGCTGGACATGGGAGTCAGGGCCGAGCAGCAGGCGTTCGCCGTGCACGATCTTAACTACGTGATCGAACACTACCTGCCGGAGAAGTTGGCGTCACCGAAAAAATTCCTGCCGTAATCCGAAGGTACGAACCGCATATAGTGACAAGTCCGCCTGTTATGAGGTCTGGGTACTTCGATGCTCGCAACGCGCCCAATGTGTCATTCCCGCGCGAGCGGGAATCCATTTAAGCTGTCACATTCCTGGATCCCTGCTTTCGCAGGGATGACAATACGAACAAGTCAGTCCGATTGAAGCTGGGAGTCACTGTCCGTTTGGTCAGGCTTGGTCGCGTCACGGGCGGGACGTCGCGACTTCTTCGCCTTGGGGGACGGAAGCTCCTTGATTTCGACCGGAGGTTGTTTCGCGCCTTTACCGGACTTTCGCTTCGGTTGGGAAGTCCGTTCGGCCTTTTCGATGAGCAGGACGATTTCGTCGTAGCTGAATTCCCGGCCGCACGACATGCAATAGAAACCGATGTCGCGGTCGTGGTAGATCCGCCGGAGATGGCATTGCGGGCAATCTAAATTCTTGTATTCCGGATCAAACACGTATTCTGCGTCCAAACGACACTTGAACGTGGTGCAAAGCCCATCGCGTCACCACCGCGTGACAACCACGTCTCTTCAGACTATTTTCGACAGACTGTGCGAATCCGGCGTACTTTTTTTTCACATTTTCCGTGCGGCCGGTCCTTCCGAATCGGCCCTCATGCGGCGGGAATTCGTATAAAGGGACTCAAAAAAAGCACATTAAGACCGATAATATCTAAAGTATTCATATCTTTTTTGCCGATACATCGGAGTGAGAGTCTGATCGCAGCTCGGCGAACAAATGCAGGGCGCCGCGTCAAAGTCAGCGATGAATAAACAGTCATCGGCATTGTGGTGAGTTGTCGTGTTCGAGAAACTGCTGAAGGGACAGAAGATGCTACTCAGAGAATTTCAGGACTTAAAGAGGGAAGTGCTGAGACTGAAGGAAGAACTGGAGCGGTTGAAACAAGAGCTTCTGACCACCCGAATCAAGGAGCTCAAACAAACGGTCCATTAACTCGGCGGCCGGACCGTTCGTAGTGTGCCCGTAAGGGCACGTGAGCAGGCACGACGCAAGGGAACGCCTTACGGCGTCACTACAATCACAGGCACATTTCACTCAATGCACGAGCGCCAGTGAGCTCTTCCAGGGATCTGCGTCACCGAGTTCAGCGGATGCGGCGGCTTTTTGCTTTCCCGACGAGAGCGGCTTAGCCGGAACACTCAGGGACATTCGCGGCTTGCCCGGCCGCAGCCAATCGGCAACCATTTCGGAATGACTATTGATTATTGACAATTGACTATTGGAGCTGGGAATCCGTTCACTCGAAATGGATAGAGCGAAGAAAATGGCGGCTTCTTTGATTTGCGAGAAGTTGATGTCTTTCTCCGCTCCGTGGTAGAGGACGATATCAATCGAGCGAATGTCACCCGAGCGGGTGATCTCCATTGCGACGGGCGAATCCTCGAATCTCGCCCAGGGGACAGAGAGAGTGACATCGACAGGCTCGTCGGAAATATGGAATGATCGCGCCCCGGTTTTGTCACTCTGCTCGGAATCAGGTGGAGTTATCACAACGTTGTCGATAGCGCCTTCGAGCTGCAACCGCAGACGCAGATCTCTCGCCTTGATGGTCGCGTTCTTCAACCGATCGAGCGAAATGTGAGTGTCACCTCGGTCCGTAGCAAAAACGACGGCGCCGAGAACGTCACCCTTGTCCTGGACGGTGAAGAGACTCGCCGACGAGTAATCGTAATCATCATGAAGGCAACGCAGACGCATTGCTACTACGCCGGCTTTGGTCTTCCAATATGCTAACAGAGGACGTCTCTGGTTCCAGAGGTCGCCGATATTGACCGAACCTATCGTGAAAGCAGGATGAAGGTACGTCGCGCCGATGACGTCGTGCGCGTCGCCGGCGTTGCGAGCAAACGTCTCGATCTCCAAACGTGGCTCAGGAAGCTCCGTAAAGTAGTGCACGAACTCGTCGGGACAATGGGCATTGAGACGGTGAGCGTCGAGACTCTCATAGACTACGCTTTCGGGTAGGAAATCTACCTTGCCGTTGGTGGCTCGCTGGATGAAGGCCAGCGTACCGTCGCGCAGCAGCGTGGCATAACATCGGCTGTGCGGGCCCGCCCATTGACGGCTTGGTGGATGGAAGTGCCGTGCAACATGATACCAGGCGAAACGATTGAGTTTGTGAAGAAGCTCCTGAGACTCGGCGTCCTTGACGTGTCGGAGCATTCGCGTTAGCTCCTGGATCGCCACGATGCTGTACGTCGGGCTGTTGTACTCGCTGAATGAGCCGTTCTTGAAGGTATAATCGTAGAACCGTTTGAGCCGGGCCTTGCCGTAGTTGGCCAGCTCCGTGTTGTCAAAACGCTCACCCGCGACGAGTGTCACGTAGGCGCCCATGATCGCGATGTTCGTGTAGCCCGGGCCGACGTTTCGGCGCTTGATCGCACGGCCCGCGTGGAGGATCGACTCGGTGACCTCGCGTTTCAAGTCCGCCGGCAAGCGGTCCATGTGGTCGATGGCCACCTGGAGCAATTGTGTGCCGCAAAAGTCGGCCCAGTTCCAATCGGGCGGTGACATCTTGTCGAGCGGCTCTTCCATGAACCACGACCAGATTCCGTACGTCCGGCTGCTTGGGTCCTGGTCTTGCAAAGCGATAACGCGACGAAGAATCTGCTCGGCGCGTTCGAGCCGCTCAGGCTGGCCCGAATCGAGCAGAGCCACGGCGTAGTTGAGTGAATCTCGCGTTGGGTGGACGAAGCCGCCCTTCAAGGTCGTGTGATAGCCCGGCGAAGAAAAAGGCCGACGGATCATGTGTTCGGCCGGGTCGTAGCGCTTATCCTGCTCTCTGAGAGCCTTGAGGAACGCTTCCTTTTGCTGTGGTGACGAGAACAACTCGCCCGCGTGACAAAACGTCACCACGCACAGCGTCAGCAGCCACACCGTCGGGAGTCTGCGGCTTCGAGGCTCGCACACAGCCACGTCGAATCCTTCCAATAGTCAATCGTCATTAGTCAATCGGTGCCAGGTACTTCATCTCGAAGAGGAATCCGTCTGGTCGGCTGACACCGTAAAACGTCGAGATACCGAAATACTTGCGGACGGCGTCAAAGTCAGGCAGCAAACTGAAATCGACGAGATCGGAGCCTGCCTGTGCCAATGACATTTGCGGAAAGAGCGAGCCCGAGCTCATACCCATGCCCACCTCGCCGTGTGA
>CAYZAH010000098.1:3860-9780 GCA_964475805.1 uncultured Pirellulales bacterium
TCGGGATCGCCGCGTGCGATCAGTGTGCTATGCAGAAGCGCCAGAGATTTCTCCAGCGCGTTTCGGTTGTTGATCGCTATGGCCACGAGTGACTGCGCCGTCGGGTGGGCTTGTTCGGCGCCTGATCCGGCTGCGTCGGGGGACGCTTTCTTGATGGTTTGGGCGAGGACAATCTGAGAGCCAAGATAGTCGATCACACCGGTTTGCAGTTGGAGAGGCGGCTCGCCTTGCGCGCTGGGCGGAGCGAGCGGCATTTGCAGCATCGCCGCCATTTGCGGTGAGAAGCTGGTCATGATGTTGACGATCTCGGCGAAGGCCTTCTTGATATTCAGATTGACGACGGATATCGAGGATGACGAGGCTGGGATAAATCGTGGTAATCTCAAGCCGGCGGATTCGACCTCCAGCACCTTACAGATGCCTTTTTTGTCCCCGTTGATTTTCAGCAGCGCCTTGCCGAGGATGGAGCCGCCGGGGCCTCCGGTCAGATCGACCGTACCGCCGAACGAGGTCACGTTGTTCAGGCCCAGATTGTCGATCAGCGTTCTGGCTTTTCCTTTTGCGTCCTCGGCCAGTGCGATTTTGATGATTTGTTTGATATTGACGTAGAAGCCGGCCTGTCCAGCCCCGGACGAGCCGAGCGCTCTAAGGGTCGCGTTGTAGTCGTCATCGTCGCCGAGCGTCGGGCTGTCGGCGCCCTTGATGTGGGCGATGACGAATTTGAGGGGATTCGGATTGACGGAACCGATCAGGCAATCGTCGAGAAAACAGTAGCTCAGGTTTTCCGACGACTTGCTCGTCATCGTCGTAATGCTCACGCCGCGGTAGTCTTCCGCTTCCCGGCGGGCGCCCTCGGCGATGGCTTTCTCGACGTTCTTGGCGGCGGCTTCTTTGACCTTGCCGATCTGGTCGCCCCACTGGGTGATGAACAGAACCGGCGGCTCGTTCGCGTCTTTCGCCTGCTCGTCGTAGACGAAAGCAACGGCGATTCGGCCTTGGGGCCACACGTCCAGGTCGCGAAGAACGCCGGGGATTTCATTGTTTGCTTTTTCTTTCTTCTTCTCTTTCCACTTGGCTTTGAGGTCATCGACAAAAGGCGACATCGCCGGGTCTTTGTAGAGTTTGTAGAAGCTCGTCTTTTCAAACTGCGTCTGCAATTTAGAGAAATCATCGACGTCCACCAGTGCGATGGTCTCTGGCGGAATGAGCTTGGCCGTCTTGGGGAGCGTCACGGCACGTGCCGTCGCCGGCATGAGCAAGAGTGCCAACGAACAGAAACACAGGGCTGTCAAAGCGCAAAGCCGCCGACAATTTGTTTGCGTTGAGCGTTTCATTTGAAGACCTTTCCATTATCCGCGATTTCATGTGAGCAGAAGCTCATCCAAACCGAGCCTTTTCCAGGTAGAATATCAAATCCACTCAGGAATTCAATCCTTCTATCTGCTGACGGGGAAGGAGGTCTGCGTTTGGCCAATATTCATTGTCAGCATATTTACAACAAGGCATTGTTAGCTTACACTGTGCCATTGTAAGGCTGCATCGTGGCAAAGTAAGCGTGATATGTCACGGATGATGGGCACTGGTTAAGAAATACAAGTCATTTTCAGGCAAGGAAGAACAGATATGGGCGACAAAGGAAAGAAAGACAAAGGTCAAAGAGAACAACGTAAGAAGGCCCGGCTTAACCCAAAGGAAAAACGAAAATTGAAAAGAGAAAAGAAGAACAGTTGATTGCCCGGTGGCGTGTTTTCACGATGTCGAGATAATCATGTGACACGAGCCTGGATGAAGAGCCCGATAGCGATGACCAGAATTCCGGAAGTCCACAGCAGGCTCGCCCGTAACGTGAGATTCTTGTTCTTTTTGAGTGTTTCCAACACGATGGCATGCTATGTTTGTTTATCCGGTTTTCCCGTCTTGGGGAATTCCCTTTTCATAATGTTCAGAAAGCGCGTTATTGAGATATATCGGTCGGCCAGCAATGTCCCATCGTGAATTAGATTAAAGACGCTGTAAAGTGAAGGTGCTTTTTGGGCTTGGGCGGCGCTCTTGAGCTCTGTCGTTTTGATACGGAGCTTTTCCTTCTTCAGGATGGGTTTGATCTCCTCAATGAATCGAGCCACCCAGGGGCACTGTTTCGAATAGACAATGGTCAGGCCGTCGATTTTTGCCAACTGGGCCTGCCAATTGTTTATCGTGGGCAACGGCCCGACGGTGAACTGCTTGAACAGGAGCTGGTCCTCTCCGGATTCGGCGGCGATTCTATATCCGTTCTTGATGAATATGTCCCTATTTGCCATGAAGGATTCGTCACTGGCTACCACAGCGACTCCCAACATCGCCTTGGCATCTTTCTCGACCTCTTCAATCAGAAGGCGTCCCAGTCCCTTGTGTCGATGCTTTTTGCCGTAGGTCCAGAGGCAATGGATGAACATGTATCCTTTCGCATTGACCGACCGCCAACAGTATTGGCCGGGTATGTATTCGATAAAGCCGACGGGTTTTCTTTCGCCGTCCAGGTATAGAAGTTTGGTTTTCAGTCCCTCCTTGTATCGTTTCTTCAACCAGTCGATTTTAAGGTGATAGAATTCGTGTTTGGGATTGATATAGCAAATGATCTGTGGGTAGTCGGCAATTTTATCGGCTGTCACATCGATAATTGTCGTCTTCAGGCTCATTCGAGATCGGATCACATTTTCTTCTTGAGGAATTCGGGCTTAGCCTTGTTGCGTCTTCGGTCGGGCTGGATGTATCGGTAGCCGGAGTTGGGGTTGTCCTTGTCGTAGACGAAGGCTTCCCTGTTTTCTATGAAGTGCTTGACGTAGCTGACCGGGATGGCAAAGCCGAGTCCGCCGTAGAAGATATAGCCCATGTTGGTCACGCCGATGACCTCGCCGGCGAGATTGAACAAGGGGCCGCCGGAGTTGCCCGGATTGATGTCGGCGTTCGTCTGGATGTAGATGAGGCCCTCGAACGCCCTGTTCGTCGAGCTGATGACGCCGTTGGTCACCGTTCGCTCCAGTCCTAACGGGCTGCCGATCGCGAAGACGTCCTCACCGGCCTTGATGCGGTCGATGTCACCGAGGTAGACAAACGTGGGCTTGATGTCCCCGAGATCCTCGACCTTCAGCAGCGCCAGGTCGACGAAGGGATTGATCGCTTCGATCTTGACCTTTTTGAACGTCTTTCTCTCGAAACCGTTCTTGGCCTTCTGGAAAACGGTCACTTCGATCTTCGTCTCTCTCTCGATGACGTGGTAGTTGGTGATAAGATATCCATCCTCGTTGATGAAGAAACCCGATCCCGTTCCGCCCGGGCTGGCGACCTTGACGACCGCCTCGGAGACCATGTCCACACATTTCTCGATGGTGGTCTTCTTGAGGTCGGCGGTCCTGTACAATCGATCCGGCCCAGCCGCAGTAGATTGCGATTCGCCGGTTCGGGCCTGTGGAGCATTGGCGTCACCAGCCTCCGCCTTCGCGGGTTCGTTCGTGTCGGCGTATTCGTAGCGGAGAACTTTGTCCTTGGGAATGTCCAGGACCGTTACTCCGATATCGACGTACAATTGAGTCGGCTTTTCGAGGATAATCTTGCCGGTCAGCGTCTGGCCTTCCTTGAGGACGATTTTGTCCGCAGGGCAAAGGACACCCGAACACAGAACCACAAAGGCGCACAAACACACAAACCGGCGGCACTCGCGGCTCACGCACGTTTGAACAATTCTCTCGATCATATCGAAGATTATATGGACCCCCATTTTGCAACGCAAAGAGAAAAATCGACCGACTGGCGTCGGGCGCCGGTCACGTCCAGTAAAATGGCAATTGTCTCTGGCAAAATCCGGTAGAAGAGTTATAATATAACCTGCTCAAAAAATATCAATTTTGGACAGAAAAGTTGCCGAACAAAGAACTTGGTGATCAGTAAAAAGACTAAAATGTGAATCGAGGGTAAGACTGATGATGAAGTCGTTTTCTGCCTATTGTATCAAGCCGGGAGTACCTTTTCTCTCATTGCTGATTGTGCTTTCATGCTTCGTGGCCATCGGGCCGGCTGTCCCAGCCCGTGCGGCGGACGAACCCAAGCAGCCCGCCGACGAGCAGAAGCCAAGTGAACATGCCGACACCACTCTCACCGCGTCAACCGTCGTCGCCAGAATCGGCGACTATACCATTACCAGAGGAGAGCTCGAACAACGGCTGATGAGGGAGCTTTATCCCAACGACTACGACGACTTCGCCGAGGATACCAAACCTGTTGATGCTGAGACGGTGCTTCAGGAGATGCTGGCTGAAAAAGCGATGGCAATCGAGGGCCGGGAGAAAGGCTATCTCAACAGGGAAGACATTCGCACGCCGATCGATCGATTCCAGGAAACAAAGCTCGTGGGCCTCTTATGCGAAAAGCACATCGAAGCTAACGAAAGCAAAATCGCGCCCACAAAGGAAGAAATCAAGCAGAAGCTGATGGCCGATCCCAATATCACTCCGGAGCGAGCCGCGCAGGCTATCCGAAGGGTCAAAGGCATCCGGCTGCTGAATCAGTACTACGCGGAGATATACAAGAAGTCCAACGTCCGGCGGCTTAAACAGAACTTTCCAAAGTTGATCGAAATCTACAAGAGATTGTTGACCCAACCGAAGAAGGCTCGCAAGGTGAACTTCATCCGGACGTGGCAGGTGAGGGACGAGTTGACGCAGAGCGAAAAAGACATGATCCTGGTCGAGTTTAACGGCGGCAAGGTCACGCTCTACGATTGGTTCAACACGCTGTGCGACATCGTGCCGCCGCGCCGGCCCCGCGATCTCAACACCATCGCAGGCGCGGAGCGGTTGCTGGACAGGTCTCTGTCGAGACCGCTACTGGTCGCCCAGGCCAAGTCACTCGGACTGGACCGGAACGAAAAGTATCTCAAAGAGGTGCGTGACTACGAGGACAGGATTCTGCTCGGCCGGGTCAGATCCACCAAGCTCGAAGAAGTCAAGCAGCCGACGCCGGAAGAGATCACCGCCTACTTCAATGAGCACAAGAAGGAGTTCGTGGCGGGCCGGAATCTCAAGATCGACGTGATTTGGTGCAAGGACCATAAAGAAGCCGAGAAGGCGAAGGCCGTGCTCGAGGCCGGAGAAGATTTCGACGCCGTCAAACAGCAGTACGACCCCAATGACAAGACCAAGCCGTACACGTCGTATGCCAGCAGTGAGGGGTTGTTCTGGAAGGACCTCTGGGCCGGCGAGCCGAACGACGTCCTCGGGCCGCTCAAAGGTTTCCACGGGCAAAAGGTGCAGTGGCGGATCGTCAAAGTGCTGGAAAAGAACCTCGGCAAGCAACAAGAGTATTCGAGCAGCATGGACGGGCAGATCAAGAGCCGGATCATGAGCCAGCGGAACGAGGCACTGATAGCCCAATACAGCAAGGAGTTGCTCGAAAAGCACTCCCACCAAATCTACGCGGACAAAATCAAAGGTATTGACCCACTGAATATCCCGTAAGGATAGTAGGTCCGAAAAGTGCCCCCGCCAAATACGGGATTGCCTTCTTCAGAGTTATGACCGAAAAGGATCGCGCGGATAGAGTAAGTAGTGCCGACTCAGGCCCCATTGACGGCGTAGTCTGTGGTTCTGCCATCGACAACGGTCCAGCGGTTGCCCGCATCATCGTAGCTGCCGGTCGTATCAATTGAATGATCTGCAAGCGGCTCTAAGCAGATCAGAAAAAAGATGTCGCTCCCGTTTTTTTCCTCCGCCCTATTTCCTTCTTGGAAACAAGATCAAAATAGCGTATAATTATGGCAAACTGAAATATTTTGGCAGGGACGCAAGGTGCCAACTGTATTCAGGCATAAGGGTTATAGATTCTTCTTCTATTCAAATGAAGGTGATCCGCTTGAACCAAAGCATGTTCATGTTATCAAAGGTGA
>CAYZAH010000099.1:0-9731 GCA_964475805.1 uncultured Pirellulales bacterium
TAAGGGCCGTTGCCATGCGGTCGTTATGAGCATTTTCGGCGCTTTCGAGAATTTTCACCACTTTCTGGAAAGCGCCTTCCGCCTTCTGATATTCGCCGCTCGCTACGTAGAATTCACCCAGCCTCAGCCATACGTCGCCCTCAATCTCGTACGGCGTATCTTTACGGCGCTCGATGGTATCCAAAGACTTGTCGAGGAACATCTTCGCGCTGGATTGATCCCCTTTCGCCAGGTAGATTCTTGACGCCGTCAACCAGATGGGTACGAGAAGATGGTGGGTGTGCCCATAGACTCTTTTCTGAACAGGGAGTGCTCTGGCGACCAACTTCTCGGCTTCATTGTATCGCCCCTGCAGGACATACAGCCCGGCCATATCTGCAAGTACTTTTGCCGTGTAGAAATGCTCGGGACCGTAACTGTTCTCGATGGCTTCTATCGCCGCTTTGAAATACGACTCGGCCTGTGTCAGATCACCCCGCGCAACGAGCAGGCGAGCCATATCTACCTTGAACGGTGCAAGCTCCTGATCGTCTGCGTGACTGACGTTACGAACAATCGTGATAGCTCGATCGAGGGCCTTGGCGGCTTTCTCGTACCGGGCCTGCCCACGATAAATCTCGCTCAGAATTCTCAGTGTGTGCGCGACATAGGGATGGTCCGGCTGATAGACTTTTTGCTGGAGAGCCAGGCCCGACAGGCACATCATCTCAGCCTCCGCCAGTTTGCGCTGGTTCTTGTAGAGGTACGCTAGATCGAGCATACAGGCGCACGTTTCCGAATCGGGAACACCCGTCTGGCGGGCGATCTGCAGCGCCTTTTCCAGGAAAGGCTGGGCCTGATCGTAACTACCGGACGCCATGTAGACCCTGGCCATGGATCGTAGCGAGGCGCACGAGTTAATAATATCGGCCTTTGCACCCGTCTGACTCACCCCAAGGACCACCAGGCTGCACAAACCAAGATGCACCATACAGCGTACGAGATGTTGCCTCAAAAACGACACATTCAGTTGTGACATTTTGAACTACTCCGACCAAATTTAGGCTATTTCAGCCGAATTCACGGCCATTTGATGTGCATCGGATGATTTTGGCGGCGAGTTTAGTCTGGGTGGCTCGTTCTTCGACAAGTCTTCAGTGATCAGGCCTGGTGGTTGGGCCATAAATGCTGAATCCAAGCTGAGAAGGCTCAAATCCTGGCGCCCAACCGCCTCCTGTGCGGCCAGACCGGATCAATCCCCCCGGATTTTCTGCAAAAATGATGGAAAATTTGTTGTCACAACTATATCGTGATACGGTATGATTCGGTGTTTTCAATGCATCTGCTTCCGTTTGGCAAGACAAATGGTGGACTCGCGGGCGTAGCATAGTGGTAATGCACTGGCTTCCCAAGCCAGCCAGGAGGGTTCGATTCCCTTCGCCCGCTTCCGCGTCCCAAATCATCCCGTGTACCGCCCAGATCTTCGACCCGATGGCCAGTTTTGCATGTGGGCAGCGATATGGACAGCCCAACGTCCGTAAAAATTGCCGTCCTTTTTTCTTGACGGCCATACCCGCGATATGGTATAAACGGACTTTGGTGAAGTATGTGCTTGACAGGTGGGTATTTGCAGGAAAGGTGTCAGCTTGAAGACGAGGTCTTTTGGTTTCCGTAAAGGCCTCCGCAGGATGTGCAAGTTTTGATGCATTTGCATAGCCTTCCGGGTAGGGTTTTCACCGAGTGCAGTTGACCCTTGAGTTTCGAAGAAAGGAGGTGGTGCCAACTCGCAGGAAATCATCTGGAGCGGACTCAGGAGAGGGAAGTTGATTAAGACATTGTTTTTCGTCGTTCTCTTTTTGATTTTAGTTGAAGGAGGATTATCATGTCCAAGAAATTGATTTGTGTTACTTCGCTCGTGCTCGTAGCGGTTCTGACCGGAGTGAGCGCGGCGGACCTCATGGATGGTCTTGTCGGCTGGTGGACGTTTGACGAGGGAACCGGTTCCGTGGCGGCCGACTCTTCCGGTAACGGCAACGACGGTACGCTTCACGGTCCCGTCGAGTGGACGGCCGATGGCAGGGTCAATGGAGCGCTGAAGTTCACGGGCCCGTACAACTACGTGCTCGTTCCGAGCGACCCGACCTTGAACCCGACCCAACAAATTACCATCGCGGCCTGGATCAACCCAAGCTGGACGGGCAACAACCGGATCCTACAGAAAAGTACCGAGGGTTCGGACAACCAGTATCGTTTTCTCAAGGAAGGCGGCAACAACATCAGAGTGCACCTTCCGCCCGCGGCAAATTTCGAAGTCACGGGCAAGCTGCCTCCAAATGGCGAGTGGACCCACCTCGCGGCCACGTACGATCACTCCATGATCCGAGTCTACTTCGACGCGGAGCTCCAGGGTGAGACAGCCTTCAGCCAAAACTTGGACACCTCCGACGGTCCCCTGTTCATCGGGACCAAATGGTCGCAAGCGCCGGCTGGTGACGAATTTAACGGCATTTTGGATGACGTTCGAATCTACAATAGGGCGCTGACGCAGAGGGAATTACAGATACTCGGCGGTTCGCCAGTCGCGACCAATCCGTCCCCGGCGGACGGCGCCGTTCACGAGGATACTTGGGCAACCCTGACCTGGACACCGGGATTGTATGCCGCCTCGCACGACATTTACATGAGCACTAATCAGAGCGACGTGCAGTACGGTACAGCCGATGCTTTCCAAGGCAACGAGGCCACGGCATACTTCGTCGTTGGTTTTCCGGGATTTCCGTTCCCCGACGGTTTGCAGGAGGGTGCGACGTACTACTGGCGAGTTGACGAGGTCAACGAGGTTAATCCGGATAGTCCCTGGAAAGGCGACGTCTGGAAATTCACCGTTCCGCCGAAGACGGCCTGGAAACCCGTTCCCCCGAATGATGCCAGGCTCGTGGCCCCAGATACAGACTTGAGCTGGACGGCAGGTTGGGGTGCGAAATTGCACACCGTCTATTTTGGTGAGACATTTGACGACGTTAATGATGCCACCGGCGGTGCGTCTCAAATTGGTACGACCTATGCGCTTGATACGCTTGAATTAGGCAAGACCTATTACTGGCGAGTGGACGAGTTCGATGGCGCCCAGACATACAAAGGCGACGTCTGGCACTTCACGACCGGCGATTCGAGCCTTGGAGGCATCCAGGGAGAATACTTCAACAACGTGACCCTGGCCGGCGATCCTGTGCTGGTCCGGACCGATCCAGAAATCAACTTCAACTGGGGCGGCAATTCGCCTGGTCCGGGAGTCCAGGCTCCCGTGTTCTCCGTCAGATGGACAGGCATGTTGAACGTGCCCTATGCTGAGACTTACACCATCTACGCCAACGTATTCGAGGCTGTGCGCGTATGGGTCAACGACGAGTTGATCATCAACAACTGGATGGCGCATCACATGGCGATCGAGTACCAGGCGAAGATCGATCTGACGGCCGGGCCTGTCCCGATCGTGATGGAGATTGCCAACGTCTCCGGCGGTGGATATGGAGGCGGCGCTAACATGCAGGCGCAGCTCTCCTGGGAGAACCCCAGTCTGGCCAAGCAGATCATTCCTCAAACGGCGTTGTTGCTCCCGGTCTGGGCCTCGCGTCCGAACCCGGCCAAAGACGCCGTGGACGTCAGGCAAACACCGATTCTCAGGTGGACCGCTGGTATGGATGCTAAAACGCATCAGGTCTATTTCGGAACCGACGAAAACGCCGTGCTCAACGCCGACGCGAGTTCGCCCGAATACAAGACCGACACCGACTTGGGCGACGAGAAGTACGATCCCGGCCAGCTCGAGTGGGGTACGACCTACTACTGGCGCGTGGATGAGATCAGCGACGACGACAGCGTGAAGAAGGGCGACGTCTGGACCTTCACGACCGCGAACTATCTCGTTATCGAGGATTTCGAGAACTTCACCGACAACGACGCAGCCGGCGAAGCTGTCTGGCAGACCTGGATTGACGGTTTTGGCGTTGCCGATAACGGTGCTCAGGCGGGTTATCTAGTGCCTCCGTATTGCGAGCAGAACATTGTCCATGGCGGCAAACAATCCTTGCCGCTGCTCTACGACAATACGCTCGGCGTATTGAATTCGGAGGTGACGTTGGCGCTGGGTGGCATGGACCTGACACAGAACGGTGGCTCGACGCTGACGGTCTGGTACAGAGGCGATGCAGCCAATGATGCGGCTCCGATGTACGTCGCGCTCGACGGCGCGAAGGTCTACGATCCTGATCCTGAGGCTACGCTGGTCTCTGTCTGGATCCAATTCAACGTGACTTTGCAGACCTTTGCGGACTTGGGCGTCAATACGTCCAATGCCAACGAGCTTGGCATCGGCGTCGGCGACGGTACGGCCGCCTCTGAAGGCACAGGAACGTTGTACGTCGATGACATAGGCGTTCATTAACCGACCCTGCAAACCGGAACAACCGGCCTACCAGGGACACGGTTAAAGATCTTAGATTCGTTTTGAATTCGGGGCTTATGCCGAGCGATTCGGCATAAGCCCCTTTGTAGGCTGAGACAAATTGCAGTTCTTGTATGTAGTTGAAACATAGTTATCTTCGAATGCATTGAAGGAGGATCATTATGAGCAGAAGACTGATTTATTTGCTTCCTCTTGTTTTCATCCTAAGCTTGGTTGGAGTAACCCACGCAACGGAAGGTCTGCTCGGCCAGTACTACGAATGGAGCGGGTCGCCTCCGACGGAACCCTGGGGAGACCCCGTGCTGGAGCGATTGGATCCCATGGTCAACTTCAACTGGGGGGGCAACTCGCCCGATCCGTCCGTAACAGCAGATGCTTTTGCCGTTCGATGGACCGGAGAGGTTGTCATTCCGTCCTCGGGAAGTTACACATTTTACACACAGACGGACGACGGCGTCCGGCTATGGGTAAATAATGTGCTGCTTGTCGACAACTGGACCGACCACGGCAGCACGCTTGACAACGGGGTCATCGAGCTGACAGGTGGACGGCGATACCCGATCAAGCTGGAGTACTACGAGAACGGCGGCGACGCGGTATGTATACTGATGTGGACCGGGCCGGGCATCTCCCAGGCTCCGATCCCGAGCACGAATCTATGGGTTGGGGGAGATAGACCCGCCCCCTATGCCCCGGATCCCGCGGATGGTGCCATACTTCGAAATACGTGGGCGACCCTCACGTGGGCGCCGGGAGATTACGCGGCTTCTCATTCCGTCTACGTGGGTGAAAATGCTGACGACGTGGAAGCCGGGACGGGTGATACGTTCCAAGGCAACCAGACCGACGCATCCTTTGCCCTTGGGTTCCCCGGCTTTCCTTATCCGGATGGCCTTACTCTGGGCACGACCTATTATTGGCGAATCGAGGAGGTTCGAGCCGACGGTGTCACGACCGACAACGGCCCCGTCTGGAGTTTCTCGGTCGCCCCGAACACCGCCTACAGCCCGGTTCCCTCCGATGGGAGCGGGTCCGTAGATCCGAACGTCGTTTTGAGCTGGCAGCCGGGTGTCGGTGCGATATTGCACACCGTGTACTTCGGCGAGGACTACGATACGGTAAGCAATGCCGCCGCAGGCATCCCACAGGGAGCCAAGACGTACAAACCCGGCACTTTGCCACTCGGCAAGGTCTTCTACTGGCGAGTCGATGAATTTCTCGGCACCTCGACCGTCAAAGGCGAGGTCTGGTCCTTCTCCACTCCGGGTGCCGTCGGCGACGAGAGACCGGCTAATGGCGCGGTGAACGTGAAGGACTACCAGATTCTGAAGTGGTCACCGGCGGATAACGCCGCTTCGCACCGCGTGTACCTCGGCACAGATAAAGACGCCGTACGAAACGCGGGGACAGGCTCGCCCGAGTACAAAGGCAACAAATCTCTCGGAGACGAGAGCTATGATCCCGGTACACTCCAGCGGGACGCGACTTACTACTGGCGGATCGACGCGGTCGATAGTGCCGGCACGGTGCAGAAAGGTCTCGTCTGGACCTTCACGACGGCTGATTATCTCGTCGTGGATGATTTCGAGGACTATACCGACGACGACGCAGCCGGCGAAGCCATTTGGCAAGCCTGGATCGACGGATTCGGTGTCACCACGAACGGCTCTCAGGTGGGCTATCTCATGCCTCCATACGCCGAGCAAACCGTCGTTCACGGCGGCAAGCAGTCGATGCCGATGCTCTACGATAACGCGCCGGGTGCAGCCACGTATTCCGAGGCAGAGCGAGCTTTGAGCTATCCGACTAACTGGACACAAGGCGGTGTTGATACGCTGACGGTGTGGTTCCACGGCAATATCGTGAACGATGCAGCACCAATCTACGTCGTTCTCAATGGTAATGCGGTCGTGACAAACGACGATCCGAGCGCGACCACGATACATGCCTGGACGCGATGGAATATTCCTTTGCAGACGTTTGCTGATCTGGGCGTCAACCTGTCGAACGTCAGCGCCATAGCGATTGGTGTCGGCAACAAGTCCGGCGCAGCGACGGCGGCGACAGGCACGATCTATGTCGACGATATCGGATTGCACGCTGGAAACTAACAATGGATAGACAACTATTGACTATTTGCACGCAGCCCGTGGCCAAGTGTTCAATAGTCGGTAGTCAGTAGAGTCTCTTGTTACGGACTATGGGGTCTGTGTCATCATTTGGCACAGACCCCTTTCTTTTGCGCACGGACCGTGCTAATATGGCATGCCATATATCATTGTGACGGAACTCACAGCCACTCAGTGATTAGGAGACAATCCGATGGCAGAGAAGCACATCAATAGGAGGCGTTTTCTTGGGAAATCGGCAGCGACGGCCGTCGCTACGATCGTGCCAAGGCGCGTACTTGGAAGAGCAGGCCGCGGCGCGCCCGGCGCCAAGCTCAATATCGCCGGAATCGGTGTCGGCGGTATGGGCAAGAGCAACCTGCGCCAGCTTGAGACGGAAAATATCGTGGCCCTTTGCGACGTGGACCATGAATACGCCGCCGAAACGTTCAAGAGATATCCAGAGGCCAGAGTCTATACCGATTACCGTCGAATGTTAGACAAACAAAAGGACATCGACGCCGTGCTGATTGCGACGCCGGACCATACGCACGCCGTCATCAGCATGGAAGCAATGCGTCGAGGAAAGCACGTCTACTGTCAAAAGCCCTTGACTCATGACGTCTACGAATCCCGCATGTTGGCGAAGACGGCGAAGGAAACCGGCGTCACCACCCAGATGGGGATTCAGGGACATTCCGGCGAGGGCGCACGTCTGGTTTGTGAGTGGATTTGGGATGGTGCCATCGGCGAAGTCGCTGAGGTCGATGCCTGGTGCAGTCTGTCGTATTATCCTTTCGGCCATGCCTACTGGAGTTCCAAATGGAACCGGCGTCCCAAGGATACGCCGCCCGTCCCGCCAACCCTGGATTGGGACCTTTGGCTGGGACCCGCGCCGCGACGTCCTTACCATCCCGCTTATCATCCGGCCGTTTGGCGATGCTGGTGGGATTTTGGCAGTGGGATGATGGGAGACCGCGGGGCACACACACTGGACCCGGTCGTCTGGGCCTTGAAGCTCGGACACCCGGAAAGCGTGGAAGCCACGTCACTCGATCTCAATCCCGACACGCATCCGATAGCCTCAATTGTCACCTATCGCTTTCCCACTCGCGGTGATCTGCCTCCGGTCAAGCTAACGTGGTATGACGGCCTTCGCGCGCCCCGGCCGCCGGAGCTTGAGGACGGCAGGCGTATGGGGCACGTCGAAGGCGGATCGCTGTTCAAGGGCACCAAGGGCAAGCTCGTGGCTGGCGTCTATGGCGAGGACCCGCGTCTGATACCTGAAAGCAAAATGAAAGCGTACAGGCAACCTGAGAAGACCATTCCGAGGGTGGAAGGCTCGCACGAGCAAGACTGGGTGAGGGCGTGCAAGAGTGGTCAAAAAGCCGGGGCGGATTTCGAGTATTCAGCTATGTTGACGGAAATTTGCCTGCTCGGCAACGTCGCCCGACGGGTGGACGGCAGAATCAAGTGGGATGGCGTCAATATGAAAGTGACGAATCTGCCGGACGCTGACAAGTACATCCGCACGCCATATCGTGAGGGCTGGAGTCTATGAAGAAGCTGATATTTTGGAAAATCTGCATCGTTTTGACGCTGTCTACCGTGATGGACAACACGTCTATTGCTGAGAACCGGAAACCGGCCAAGGGCTGGGTAAGAGTTGGCGAGCTGGGTGCGAAGCCCGAGCGTCTGACCGACGCCCTGCCACTGTCGGATCAGGCGAACGAAGGCAAATGGACTAAGTATGCACCGATGAGTGACGAGTTTGAGGGTGCAGAGCTTGATCCCAACAAATGGTATCCCAAGAATCCCGGTTGGCTGGGCAGGCAGCCGGCGTATTTCTGGCCGGGCAACGTGAAGGTCCGCGATGGCAAGCTGCACTTAACGATGCGAAAGCAGGAAGTCCCCGAGATGCCCAAGGACAAGGGCTATCACACGTATACGTCCGCCGCCGTTCAGAGCAAGACCAGGGTCAAGTACGGCTATTTCGAAGTCAAGTGCAAGCCTATGAAATCTCATGGCTCCAGCTCGTTCTGGTTCTATGACAGCACGCCCGAATTGTGGACGGAAATCGACGTGTTTGAAATAGGGGGGGCCTCGCCCGGCTTCGAGAAGAAATACAATATGAACGTCCACGTAATGAGGACGCCGACCGAGAAGAAGCACTGGTCCATGTCCGGAGTGTGGGTCGCCCCCACTGACCTCGCCGACAACTATCACGTCTATGGACTTCAGTGGGACAAGGAAAGGATCGCCTGGTATTTCGACGGAGTGCTCGTCCGCTGGGTGGAGAACACGCATTGGCACCAGCCACTGACTCTGAACTTCGACAGCGAAACAATGCCCAACTGGTTTGGCCTTCCCAAAGACAGCGACTTGCCATCCACATACAGTATTGAGTACGTTCGGGCGTGGAAGAGCGGGAGAGAAGACTGAACTTTTTGGGTTCGGATACTGAGAGCAGCACATGCGAATCTTGGCTCTTGAACCTTACTATGGCGGCAGCCACAAGGCATTTCTGGATGGCTGGATCTCGCTCAGTCGACATGAGTGGACGGTGCTCCACCTGCCGCCGTACAAATGGAAGTGGCGCATGCGCCATTCCGCGGTGACGTTCGCCGACCAGGTCCGGCGGCTCGTATCGGAGGGCCGAAGCTGGGATGTAATCTTCTGCTCGGATATTCTGAACTTAGCTGAGTTCTTGGGTCTTGTGCCGCAACCCGTTCAGAGACTACCCGCCATTTCGTACTTCCATGAGAACCAGCTTACCTACCCGGTGCGGTTTGAAAGCGAGCGCGACTATCAGTTTGCCGTGACCAATATGACAAGTGCACTGGCGGCTGCGAGCGTGTGGTTCAATTCGGCGTTCCACCGCGATTCATTTCTTGAAGCGCTGACGACGTTCTTGAGGAAGATGCCGGACCATCAGCCCATCGAGGCGGTCGAGCGGATCAGGAACAAGACAGTCGTGTACTCACCGGGCGTCAATGCTTTTCGAAGACGGGGCGATAGAGAAGACGGACCAATGCGATTCCTCTGGGCGGCTCGCTGGGACCGCAAATTGAAGGACATCTTCGCCATCCAGGACGCGGTTACCTTGAAGGTGGTTAGAGCCGTAAATCTCGGCACGGTTTGGAGATTGAAAGATATTGATCGTTTTGTCGGGAAAACAA
>CAYZAH010000100.1:0-9728 GCA_964475805.1 uncultured Pirellulales bacterium
TGCTGATGGTCGAGACCCTGAAGTTCCGGCTGCCGGCCATCAATTGCTGCAAGCCGACCTTGAGCTTGTCGGCGAACGTGTACAGCCCGATAGCTCCAAGCGGCATCTCCTTGACAGTGTCTCTGCCGTACTTGGCCACGAGATCCTCGTAGCAAACGAAGATTTCCTCGACCTTCGAGCCGTAGGTACTCACGGTCTTCGGCAGGGCGTTGGCGCCTTCCTGGAGCCACAGGCCAACATTCTTGCCGACCATGCCCGGGATCATCAGTGCCCGGCCCATGCAAACGGCCTTTGTGAACGGAGCGCCCATTGCCAGGACCTTGAAGATGTGGTCCTCGGTGCTGAAGCCGCCGGCGATGGCGATATCCGGCACGAAAGCGCCTTTGGCCGCCAGCTTCTGGCACAGCTCATTCGTCATCGACTGGAGATAGAAGGTCGGCACGCCCCACTCTTCCATCATGCGCCAGGGGCTCATGCCGGTTCCACCCGGGGCACCGTCGATGGTGAGCAGGTCCAGCTTGGCGTCCGACGACCACTTGATTGCCATCGCCAGCTCGCGCATCGGATAGGCGCCGGTCTTGAGTGTGACGCGCTTGGCACCGAGCTTGCGGACCCGCTCAACTTCCTTCATGAATCCCTCCTGGTCGATAAAGCCCAGACGCGAGTGCCTCTCAAAATGCTTCAAGGCGCCGTCCTTGAAAGCGGCCTGATGCGCCTCGACGGAAGGATCGGGCGTGACGAGGTAGCCCCTCTTCTGCAATTCGAGGGCGCGTTCCAGGGAATCGACCTGAATCTCGCCGCCGATGCACTTGGCGCCCTGACCCCACTTGAGCTCGATACTCTCGATGCCAAGCTCTCCGATCACGTACTCGGCCACGCCCAGACGTGTATCCTCGACGTTCATCTGGACAATCATGTCGCCGTAGCCTTCGTGCCATTTGCGATATTGTTGGACGCGTTCGGCCATGTTGGGGGCTTTCTTGATCTTGCCGTTCGAGTCGAGCTCGAGCTGCGGGTCGATACCGCAGACGTTTTCGCCGCAGACGATGGTAATACCGGCAATTCCCGCCCCGGCGGCAAAATGCTCCCAGTTCTTGCGAGCCACGTCCGTCGAGCCCAACGCGCCGGTAAAAACGGGCAGGCGCATCTTCACCTTGGTTCCGCAGCCGTATTCGGTTTCGGTGTTGACCATCGGAAACAGGGTGTTGTCGGGGTTTCCCTCCTGGTCGTCGGGCAGGCCGTCGGCGCCGAGCGCGTAGCCCATGATATTCAGGTGCGAATAATCGATGGGATAGTTCTTGTCGCCGCCGGCGGTCAGGGTCCCGAACGGGCCGGGGTAGATCACCTCCCGCCCGCGGAACGAGGACTTAAAGACCTCGCAATTCCCGCGGCAACCGTCGATACAGCGCGTGCAGATGCCCGACACAGGCGAGACGCTCCTCGAGCGGTTGGAGGTTTGAGAGACTTCGTTGGCATTGGGTTGCTGCAAATTCATTCTCTTGCTCCTTAAAACGAGTTGAAAATATGGATTTGTCTGAGAACGGTAAAATGAATACTATATAATGACGGATAGAGACGACGCAATATGACTATCGCTTATATAAGTCATAAGAATAACTAATAATGGACATTGAAACGCTTAGAGTGTTTTGCGATTTAGCTGAATTGAAGAGCGTCTCGCGGACCGCCGAGAAGCGCACCCTCAGTCAATCGGCGATTTCACAACAGCTTTCGCAGTTGGAGCTTACACACAAGTGCCAGTTCATCACCCGCAAGAAGAGGCCCATCGAGCTGACGAGGGCGGGCCAACTTCTATACCAGGCTGCCAAGGACATTCTTGAGAGGTACGAGCAGCTCCAGAACGAGCTGAACGCGCTGAAACGGTCGTCAACGAGCCGGATCAACGTGGCCGCGATTTTCAGTATCGGCATGCACACGCTGCCGGACTACGTCAAGACGTTCATGGTTCGTTATCCGGACGTCAACGTCCACATTGAGTATCTTAGTGCGGCCAGAATCTACGAGCTGGTCCTGGCCGGCGATGTGGACATCGGTTTGGTCGCCGTTCCCAAACGCGACAAGAGGCTCGACGTGTTCGATTTCGAGGACGAGCCGCTGGTCCTGGCTTGCAGCCCAAAACACCCACTGGCCTACGAGTCCGAGGTGGACGTCCACAGACTGCAATTCGAGCGATTTATCGCCTTCGAAAAAGATGTTCCCACACGGGCGTGGACAGACGGCATCCTGGAACGTTATAATGTCGTAGTGCGCCCGGTGATGGAGTTCGATAATATAGAGACTGTAAAGAGAGCCGTGGAAATAAACTCAGGAGTCAGCATATTGCCTCAGACGGCGATACTTCAGGAGGTGAGTGGCGGAACGATCAAAGCGATTCGTTTCTCGAACGAGCGATTCGTCAGGCCGACGGGTATTATCCTCCGTAAGGGCAAGATGTTAAGTCAGGCCGGACGATACTTTCTCGAACTGTTGCGTAAGAAGTCCAAAGAGCGAATGACCGATAATACATAAGCACAAAGAAGGCGTTTCTCGACATTCCGCACATGTTCATTCACGCAACCGATTGCCCAAATCAACACGTTTGCACGGTCATCTCTGTGAGGTGAAAGTGGGAAATGAGGATTTGCACAGCGGTATGACTATGCTGATAAAAGCAGTGATATTCGACCTGGATGGCACCATTACCCAGCCCTATTTTGACTTTGACGCCATCCGGGAGGAGATCGGGCTGGCCAGAGATTCCGGACCTATTCTCGAATCAATGGAAAAGATGGCGCCCGGGCAACGTCGGCGGGCGGAGGAGATTCTCCTTCGTCATGAGCAAGAAGCGGTCGAGCAATCCAAGCTCAACGTCGGGGCGGAACGCACCCTTTCGAGCCTCCGGGCCGCCGGGATTCACATCGGCGTACTGACGCGCAACAAGCGAGACAATGCCTTCGCGATCGCCCGAAAACACCATTTACAGTTCGACGCGGTCGTCGGCCGGGAAGACGGGCCGGTTAAGCCCGATGCGTTCGGTGTTCTGGAGTTGTGCAGGCAATTTGGCGTCGAGCCGGCCGAGACGCTCCTGGTGGGGGATTACCTGTTTGATCTGCTCTGTGCGAAGGCCGCCGGTGCCGTGGCGGTGCTTCTGACCAATCACGAGGAGGCTGATACGTTCGTCGAACACGCGGATTTCTGCGTCCCGAGCATAGGCGGGATACTGGATATTATCGCAAACAACGAAAGCCTACTGCGCGTAGGAGAAAAAGAAAGGCAGACATATGAAAAGGAAAACGGTAGTTAAGGCCGTGGGGTTCGTACTATGGGTGGCAGGCGCTTGCTGGGCCGGCCAAGAGACCAAAAGTCCTGAGCCGCCGCAGAAAGGGACGAAAACTGATCCCGTCGAGGCTATCCTGGAGAAGTTGAACAAGACGACGTCGGAGCTGACGTCCGTTGAGTGCCAGATCGAGTACAAATATTCCCAGCCGCTGCTTGAATCCGAGCGCCTGAGTAAAGGCACGTTGTATTATTCGAGGTCCGGCGGAACTTCGGCCATGCGGATCAATTTCAGCACGCTGAAGCAGGATGATGAAAAGGAACGCAAATATATCGAACAGTATATCGTGCTCGATGGGAAGAAACTGACCTACCCCGGCCACGAATTTCGAGGAATCTGGCTCGTGCACCTGGATTACCAGATCGAGCAGGCCCAGTACTACCAGTTGGTCGAGCCGAACGATCCGAACGGCTCGCCGGACGTCTTCGACCTGATCGGCCGGGAACTGCCGATGGTCGGCTTTTCGAAGATTGACGACCTAAGAAAGCAATTTGACGTCAAAATCGTCCCCCCAAAAGACGACGCATCGAAAGATTTTACTCAAGTGCGTTTGGATGTTAAGCCGAATTCGGTTTATAAAGATGACTTTGTCTCCATTGACTTCTGGATCGACAAGAAGTTGGGGTTGCCGACCAAGATCGTGGCCGTCAAGACGGAACCGGAGGCTCCGTATGGGGATATCGAGGAGATAAAGCTTCTCAAACCAAAAGTAAACAAAGACATAGACAGGAGTGTCTATGAGTTCAAGATACCCGGGAGTTTTGGTGAGCCGGAGATCACCCCGCTCTCGACCAAAAGTGGTGGGTCATAGCGGCATGGATGAAACGGTTCTGAACGAAGAGGTCTTTCGCAAGCTGGTCTCGCGACGTGCTGAGACGTTGTTAGGCATCGTCAGGCACATATCGCTGTGTCATTCAGGCGCCCAGATCATGGTGCGTCCGTTGATGGGCGAGTTACTATCGCAATCAACGCAGCTTGAAGAATTGCTCGATGCCTACGGTGCAGGTAACTGTTGCCAATGGTGCGGACTCAGATCATTGATTGCCGCCCTGAAGCATTTTTCCGACGCGAGCTACGAGCTGATTCATATCCTGCATTCCCTGCCGACCTATCGTTTGTTGCACATCGAGCAGAACTTCATCGAGGCGACGCAAAAAGCCCTGGCATTTACGACCAAGGTTCTCCGGCGAACGGCGGACCAGATGCTCGTCAAAGCCGACAAGCTCGGGCTTGCGATCCCGTCGCAGGACTCACGTGAGAAATCCTACAGCGAAGGACTCCCGGCGGGCCGACTGCCGACCCATTGCAAGACGCGCCCCATCGAAACGGTCGCCGAAACCGTGACGTTGCTGACGACCGCTTTCCTGAACCTGGCAGCAGAAAGCGCTGACGTCCGCGCCGCCAGCCGGGCCAAGCCGCGAGAATACGCCTCCTACATCCGCAACTCCGTCAGCGAAGAGAAACTGCGAAACCTCGAACTCCGGTTCCACAATCTTCAATCGCTATACGACACCTATGTTTCAGGGTCCACAGCGGCGCAGCTCGACCCGGCCTTGCCCGTTCTCAGAGGTCACATCAGCGTAGTCTTTCATCTGCTGAGGGTGGCGGTGTTGTTCGTTCACCACTATGAGCGACACGTGAACAAACAGCCGTGTGATTCGTCGCTGCGCGGTAAGTCACTGGTGGAAGCCGAAGAGATCCTCGACGTGCTGATGAAGTACGCGGTGACTCATATCAGCCTCTACATCGGATGTGCCGAGAATTTGTGTCGTGAGATGCTCAAACGCTATGCCGAGGTTAGCTGGATCGAAGTCCCCGTGCCGCCATATCGCGGTTTTCACGTCCGCCCGTCTACGCTGATTTCCAAACTTGTTCGTCATTACGGCAGTGAGGTGCAGATGGAGCTTGATGGCAAAGTCTACGACGCCGCATCGCCACTTGAACTTTTCCGCGCCAACGAGAAAATTAATGCGCAGAAGAGGCGATGGCTGGCCTCGGAGATCGTCCGCCTCAGCCTTATCCAGGAGCTCAACGGACACGGAAACGACATACCTAACACCATCCGGCACGTTGTTCTGAGGCTGGCGGGCAACAGCAAACTAATACTCTACGAACAGCCTTTACAGTTGCCGGAAATACCGTTCGACCAGGAAGGGACGCTATTGGAGAAAGTTGTCGACGCCATGGCCCAGTTGCTGGCTATGGGCAAGATCGATGCGCAATCCGACATGGAGGCCAAGTTCGTAGGTGACAAGCGGGTTCTGTTCGATATCAGGCTATTGGCCGAATCCGGATATGGCGAGGACAGTTTCGGCAACAACATCCCTCTGCCGGATAAGCTCTCGTATCTTCGCCGCTGAGCGTGCCACCCAACGAGCGACCCCTCACGGAACCGCCGGACGGACAATAGGAATGGAGTGAAACATGCCCAAGGGAATCGTCATATATTACTCAAGAAGCGGAAACACGAAGAAGATGGCCGAAACGATCGCCCAGGCCATGAACGACGCCGATTTGACAACGCGGTGCACGTCCATCGACGACGTCGAGGTCGAAGAGCTGCTCGACTACGACGCGATCGTCATCGGCTCGCCCACGTACTACGGCCAGATGGCTGGGCCGATTAAGCAATTCATCGACGACAGCGTCAGCCTGCATAGCAAGCTCGACGGCAAGGTCGGAGCCGCCTTTACCAGCTCGGCCAACGTCGGCGGAGGCAACGAAACGACCATCGTGGGCATCCTCGAAGCGATGATCATCGCGGGGTGCGTTGTCCAGGGCGATCCCCAGGGCGACCACTATGGGCCCGTCTCCATCGGTAAGCCCGACGAACGGGTCGAGCGACAGTGCCGACGCAGGGGACGAAGGATCGCCGAACTCACCAGGAAGATGACCAACTAACAGATTCCGGAATCTTGATTTTTTTTCAAGAAAGGGCATTTTTCTTTGACAAAGCCCATCAGCACCGTTAGTTTTTTGTGTGTTTTCAGTCTGTTTTTGGGATTCTTGGACCCACGAAGTGGAGGTTATTTTTGATGCAAGAGTACGAAGACCTCAAAGTGCTTGTCGCTGAGACGGAGGCTGACATTAACAAGGCCGAGGGTGGGAACAAGGCGGCGGGGACGCGTGTACGTAAGCAAATGCAGAAGGTTAAACAGGCCGCTCAACTCGTCCGCAGCCGGATCCTTGAGATCAGGTCGTCGGACTAAAGCTCTGTCCGCATCTGCAAACGCTTGCCTGACCGTTTGGAAGATGAAGTGCATTGTCTCCAAAGGCTGAGTCGGCCGGCAGACTGTATCCGTAAGGCCGCGCCGCTGTGTGCCTTGTGTGCGGAGTTCTCGTAGGGTAAACGATGCCTCCTCCATTGTTATTCGATCTATCAAAAATTGACCTCGACACAGAGCCTGCCTTCGATAAGGAAGCGATTTGCAAGGTCAATCCCCAACGCTTCGAGATGCAGCAGCTCGACGGGGTTCTCTGGTACGACAAGGACAAGTACCAAGTGCTGGGCTATAAAGACGTTACGGAGAACGAGTTCTGGATTCGCGGCCACATCCCCGGCCGGCCCTTGATGCCCGGCGTCATTATGGTGGAGGCGGGTGCACAGTTGTCGAGTTTCTTCCTCAAACAGGTCTACGAGGAGGAGGGATTCATCGGCTTTGCCGGTATCGAAGGGACGAAGTTCCGTCTGCCCGTCGAGCCGGGCCGCAGGCTGTACCTGCTCGGCCATATCACCAAGTACAAACGCCGCAAGCGAGGCACCCTCGTCACAACCGCCGTGCAGGGCGTTGTTGACGGAGGCATCGTATTCGAAGCTGTCATCTCCGGTATGGGTCTTTAGAAAGAGAACGCGTTCTTTTTCTTGGTCCGACTCATTTGCTGTAGACATCACGTACCGTGGAAAGTCCAACAGTGACCCAATGTGGGGAAGCTGGGCTTGCATCGTTCCCCGGGTTTGAAGATATACGTGACCACATTTCCAACAAAAAGGAAGGAGAATACGTCATGAAAGCAACGTTCGATTTAAGAAGCCTCTTGGTTGGTGTGGCTCTCGCTGCACTTGTGTTTCTTGCCCTTGGAGCCTCCCTGAACGCTCCGGCTCAGGTGGATCGCTTTCGGATCGCGACGAGTGCAAACCACGTGTTCGTCATAGATACGGCAACCGGGCAGGTCTGGACCGAATACATCGTCCCCCGCCAGGACACGAGAGACCAACAGTTCATGACCCCCCGGCTGCCGTTGGAGAAGCACTAAAATATTCTCGCACCGGCCCGGGGTCGCGTACTGAGTGCAGCCGCCAAATCCATCGAACAGACTGGCGGAGCAGTTCTTTCGAGCGACCATTAGGAATGCGGCGAGCCTTCTTTGACCAAGCTCCTGAGCTCCTTTCTTAGATCCGGGCTGTCTTCCATGCCGTGAGTGGCGATTCCGTGCTGCACGACGGCTTCGACGAGCTCCTCGTCGCTATCCGCCGAGATGGACACACTGCATTTCGTATTGGGATCCGGATGCTCTCTGCAGTCGATATATTTTCTGGACATGATACGCTCCTTACATTTTAGGTGTTTTCAGTTAGTTCGATCTTGTTACGAGCGCACGCACGTAGCGGGTTCGACTAACGGATACAGGAAGAACCTGATTTCGCACCCTCCAAATCCTTGGCACGGATCGCCGGCAGCCGGATTCTTCCGCTTAGTTCCTTTCGTGACTCCGGGAGAACGCATCGAAGAACGCTGGGAATGATAGATATCCTCGAGGCAGATTGTCCATTCCAGCTCGATATAGACGCGATAGACGACACGTGGAGAAATTCTGTGGTCTTCCGGATTGTGCAAAGAAAAAGGGCTGCAAGCGGATGCCCACAGCCCCAAGCGTGTTTGCAGAACAAACATGGCGTGGATTCGGGTTGATCTATGCAAAGGTTAAGGTTCCGGAGGTGCGGTGATCTGCTGCATCATCCCCAGGGCGTCATAAGCCCACCAGTTCTCCACGATCTTGCTATCGGCAAAGCGGTAGGTGGTCATCCCGGTAAATGTGACTGATCTTCCCGTGGGAGGTATACCCATCAGTTCACCCAGATGTGTTCCGTTCATTGTCCACCGAACAGCTACCTTGTCTCCTTCTGCAATTACGTCCTCAGCAGTAACGCGGAAATCGGGGAAAGCCGCCAGATGCAGCAAGCAAACGTGCTTGTACATATTGTACGGCAAAGGATTGCCAGGAATGACGGGATTGTGCCCAATGAAGTCAGGACTGTGGGTGTTATCCAATCCAGCTACATTTTGCTCATTCCAGAACTTCTGAACAAAGTAGAGAACCATAGCGGTATTTGCCACCGGATCACCCGAATCACCGGTCACTTCAGAGGATGGTCCCCAGGTGTAATCGTCTCGGGTTGGAGGCATCACACCGAGCTGCTGCATCAGGCCCAGAGCGTCCCAGGAATTCCAGCTTTCTTGTATTTTGTCTCCGACAATGCGGACTGTGGCAATAGCTGTGACTGTGACTTGCAGCCCAGTAGGCGGGATACCCATCAACTCGCCCTGATGTGTGCCCGTACCGGTCAGGCGGGTGACTACCATGTCCCCTTCGGCAGCTTGATCTTCTACGGCCCAATGGATATCAGGAAAAGCTGCACGGTATCCGGCGACATATTCCTGGAAACCTTCGGGCCCTTGTACATCGTCAGTGCCAAGATGAAGGATAGCATCGGGAGCGAAGACTTCGTCTGCTACGTCCAAAAGCCCCTGGTTCCATATCTCTTCGAAGACACGCCGTTCAAGGGCCTTGTTTGCTTCCGGATCGGGTGGGGGAAAGAAGCCCAACTGTGCGAGCATGGTCAGGTTATCGTAGTAACTGCTGAGATCGGTGAGCAGACCCTCTGCATTGTACCGTTGAAGACTCACTCCTCTCAACTGAATGGAACGCCTTGTAGCCGGCATGCCCATGTAGGGACCGTCGTTCGTTCCTTTGATCAATAATTCACACACCACCCAGCCATCGCCCAAGTCAATAGCCCGCACGACTTCCATGGGCATTTCTGAGAATCCCTGAAACATCATCTCGCCCACCGCGAGGTACGCATCACGAGACAGGAGCATGCCAAGTGGGGCGACCAGAATGTTCGCGTCAGGATGTATCATCTTGGCCATGCCGGACAGATCGCTGGCATTCCAACGCGAAGTAAACTCCGCAGCAGCTTCCAGGGGAGTAAGTCCGGTTGGCTCTGCATCTGGGAGTTGAAAGGAAGGCACCAAAAGTGCCGGGTCAAGCTCTGGAGCGGGCATCAAACCCATCTGCATCAGCATGCTCGCCATATCCAAATATTCCGTGGCTCGTTTAATCTTATCGCCTTCAAATTCCCAAATATGGAGTGGGGTCAGTTGAAGAC
>CAYZAH010000101.1:0-9703 GCA_964475805.1 uncultured Pirellulales bacterium
GGAACCGACGGGGGAGGGAACACATATACTTTATGATACAAGAGGGGCGACGCACGATGGTCCCGGCGGCTGCAACAACGGGCCCAATGTATGGTTCTGCTATACCGCCTCGTGCACGGGGGATGTGACCGTAGCCATACAAGGCGCCTACTACGACACCGTCATGGCCGTATATGATGGATGCAGCTCTGACATCACGAGCAGCGACCGGATCGGCTGCAACGACGATTACGGCGACAGTTGGCTCTCGCAGGTGACTTTCGCGGCAACCGCGGGCAAGCAGTATCTGATCGAAATCGGAGCCTATCAGGACTATACGGGCGATGGATACCTGGTTATTAGCTGCGCGGGGCAGCCTGGCCCGGCCAACAACGACGCCTGTGCGAACGCCCAGGCGGTCGGTAACGCGACGGATTTGGCCTTCGACACGACGAAGGCCACTCATGACGGCCCGGGTTTGTGCATGACCGGCCCCAATATTTGGTACGTCTACACCGCCTCATGCACCGGTGAAGCTACTGTCAGCCTGCTGGGCAGCGAATATGATACCATGCTCGCCGTCTACGAGGGGGATGACTGCGATTTAACCTCGAACGACCTGATTGCCTGCAATGACGACTACCCGCCCGAGCGACAATCACAGATCACGTTCGAGACCATAGCCGGCCGCGCCTATCTGATCGAGGTCGGCGGTTACGGGACCGCCACAGGCCAAGGTGTGCTCAATATCAGTTGCGAGCCGGCCGGTCAGCCTTCCAAAGACGATTGTGCCCACGCACAGGCGGTCGGCGAGGTGAAGGACTTGTCATTCGATACAACAGACGCCAGCTTCGACGGTCCGGCGCTGTGTATGACCAGCCCCAACATCTGGTTCCTTTACACCGCTTCCTGCACCGGCGACGCCACGGTCAGCTTATTAGGCAGCAGCTACGACACGATGCTCGCCGTTTACGATGGCTATAGCTGCAACCTGACCTCAAGCGACATGATCGCGTGCAACGACGACTTCCCGCCCGGGTACACGTCACAGATCACATTTTCCGCCATCGCCGGTGGTCAATACCTCATCGAAGTCGGCGGCTACGGCTCTAACACGGGCGAGGGCGTCCTGAACATTAGTTGTGAGTCGGGTGGCGGTGGGACGACAGACATGTCGGACCTCGGTGATGCTCCCGACAGCACCAACAATTTCGGCAAGAACATGAACGCCTATCCGGCACCCTCCGCCGTCAAGGCCAACTATCCGACGGTCTTTGATGACGGTACCGGCACCGGGCCTTTCGGACCGATCCACATGAATGAAGAGCTCGTGGCCTTCTTGGGCAAGAACATCACGCGTGAGATCGAAGCCGATTCAGGTCCCGACCAGGACGGTGTAAATAACATCGATCCTTCGTCCGGCGAATCGAACGACGACAAAGGTGACGACGGCGTTACAATGCCGCTCGACCTGCCCGCCGGTCACTGGACGACCTTTGAGTATACCGTCAACGTCGTCGATCCCGGCGTGGATCTCTGGGTCAACGTCTGGTTCGACTGGAACCGCGACGGGGATTGGGACGACACGCTCGACGGCGCTCAAGGTCCCGCACCGGAATGGGCGGTCCAGAACCAGTTCCTGTTCGATCTGCCGGCGGGATCCAATGTGATCACAACTCCGGCTTTTATCCCCTGGCATCCCCAGGGCGGACGGGAACAAATATGGATGAGAATCACGCTCTCGGAGCAACCCTTCAAGGGCGGCAGCGATCCCCAGGCCAAAGGCCACGGCGGGTCCGGACCCGAGGACGGGTACGTCTACGGTGAGACGGAAGACTATTACTTCACGCCGGACATGACCTACACGGTCTGCCAGGACTTCAACGGCGATGGAGTAATCAACACGGACGACCTGGTCGATTTCACGGCCGTATGGCTCGATAATTGCCCGGACTAAGCAAGATGAAGTAACTCGTGACTCGCAATTCACCGAGCGACGAGATCGGATCGGGGCTGTGAGCGATAAGCTCACAGCCCTCTTTTTTTTGCGCTCACGAGCACCGCACGGCGCTCCGGCCCTTGCCTACTTCGCGGGTGGGACCAACGCATCCACAATCCTTTGCAGCAATCTCATCGAACTCATTCGTCCGGTGGCTTTCCAGTCGCGCCGCGATTGGCCTCCCTTGACGGATTCGCTGGGCATGGGAACACCGGTATTGCTCTTCTGATACTGGTTGTCGCGTCCGGCCAGCTTCCAGACCACCAAGTCCAGGGAAGGGACGATGTACAAGACGTGTCCGCCCGAACCTGTCTTCCAGAAGGCGTCACGCGGTAGGCCTGTGACGTGGCCATCGCTGTTCACGTCAAACTGGAGACTGTACGGCGCGTGCGGATTGTAAGGCGACTTGTGCCCGCAATGGCGAACATACTCAGCCGGAACGAGTTGTCGGTCTTGCCAGCGTCCTTCGTGGAGCAACAGGTAACAAAACCGGAGCACGTCCGTGGCGCGCAGGGCGATACCACCGCCGCCGGGAGTATGCGTGACTTCCTTTGCGTGCTTGTAAGCGTAGGTAAACGGCCCCCAGCCCGTAGGGTCGGCCAGGCGCGTCCGGACGAACTGCTCCAGCTCCATCCCGCTGACGTGTCGAACGATCATCGACGCCAGATGAGCGGAGGCGGTCGCGTAGGAGTAGCCTCCGCCCGGCTCGCACCAGAGCGTCGCCGTGGAGGTGTTGAGTCCGTTGATAGAGATGTCCCGTTTGCCCACCGCCACGGCGTCCACCATCGCCTGCCAGCCGTCCGGCCCGGGCGGATCGAGGATCACACGCCGGCCCCACGAGAATCCCGGATTGTTGCCCCGGATGCCGGCGCTGAACGCCAACAACTGGCCGAGCTTGATCTCAGCCTTGGCGGAATCGCTCAAGGGAAACGCCTCTGGCGGTAGATACGTGGGCGTGAAGATCTTTTGGTCGAGGCCGTCGGGAAACAGGTCGGGGTGCTCTCTCATCAGAATCCCGACGGCGATGCTCGTGAAGGATTTGCCGCAGGAGCCGAGGTTCGGCGTCGCGTCCCGGCATCCATAACCGAAGTATTTTTCAAACGCCAGCCATCCGTGGCGCACGACGAGCAGTCCGCCGTTCTTGGTGCTCTGGGAATAGTCCGCGAACACGTCGTTGAGCTTCTCAAGGTCCAGTCCCGCGAGCCGGCGGACCTCTTCGACCGTGGTCGCCGTCCGCCAACCGCCCTGCGAGTCGGGCGGCGGGAAGTAGACCCTCCCAGCCTTAGCGTCGAGTTCCCGAACGCGTATGTTGCGCCATGCGACTTCATAAGGCCCCCTTCCAGGGCTGATGCGGTGTACCTGTAATCCAATGAATCCTCGCGGGAATTCCGCATAGGCCACTTCGTCCGTCAGGTCCTCAATCGAGACGCCGTTGATCCATGTCCGAATCCGCGGCCCCCGGGCAACAATCCGGTAGTGGTTCCACTGACCGTCCCGGAAGTGCTTGTGCGGAATCAAACGCCCCTTAGGCGTCAACCATCCTCGTCCAGTCGCTTCGGAGTAAACGTAGCCGGCTTCGGCGCCGTCCCGGCCACTCGATTCGATCTCTACCTGCGGGCCTATGACGCGGCCGGCTGCGTTGTTTGGCCCCTTCCCGATAGTCTTGTCCCTGGTCTTCGAGCGGATCTGGACGCCGGAATTCAAACCCGCGTCCACCTTCACATCGAATTCAAGCTCGAAATCGTCGTATTGTTTTTCGGTACAAAGAAAAGAATTCCAACTTCCCTGGGCCGTTCTCCCAACGATGGTTCCGGCGACGACTCGGTAAGTGGCTGTGCCGTTCTTCTGGACCCAGCCGTCGAGCGTCTCGCCGTCAAACAACGCCGTCCAGCCAGGCGCGTCTGAAGCCTTTAATATCGACGTTCCAACCGCGGGCGGTTCCGATGCGCGTAAAGATAAAGCCGGCCAGAGCTGAATGATGCTCAACAAATAAACAACAGCATGGTTCTTCCAAACTCGTGAGGCATCGGTCTCATTCATATACTATCTCCTGTAATCCATGTCCATCGCGTGACTATCGACTCGCCCCCAAAGAGCGCAGGACCGCGACCCACTGCCCTGGGCCAGGCGAGTGCAACATGCACGCATCGCCCTTCACCGTCTTGTCCCCATTAGACCAACGGCTTTGAGCGACGTCGAGCCAACGCAATCGCAGCTCTCCGCTGCAGTCGGCGAGGTTGAGCACGACCGACCGATCGGCACAGCCGGTGAAAAAGACGGTGTATTGCCTGCCAGGTTCGGCCAGACAGTACGCCTCGTCGTCACTCCGGCCGGACAACAAGTCGTTATGTGGGTCCATGCTGAAAAGACTCACGCCTTCCAAAAACAGCCTCATGCTGCGAAGATGCTGCCGGGCGAGGACGCTGAGTCCGAGCCCATCAAGGATTCCACTGCGGCGAAAATAAGTCCGCCGATGAAAACGAAAACTCGCCGCCCCGGCGAAGACCGCCCGCCACAACCTGGCACCGGCTTCCGCATCCGTGCCCGGCGTGCGATTGCGGAAGTTGCCGCCGATGGGCCAGTTAAAATGATAGGCTTTCACGTTATTGATCGGTCGGGGACCATATTCCCGCACCTTGGAGCGGAACCAGAGGAGGTTGTCGTAATGAGCCTGACCGACAGTGCCGTTGTTCTGAGAAATATCGCAATAATTGAATGCAGCATCAAGGATCGGCACGCGAATCTCCGGGTTGTTCCAATCGCGAAACGTCTTTGTCTTGTACGGCGTTGGTGAATGAAAACGTCGCTGCGTGCAGATATAAAGTTCGCCGCTTCCTTTGGACCGGGCGTACTCGCGTGCAAAACGCGCCCAGTACGGATCCGGCTCCAGCGATTCGTCGCCAATACCGCTTTCGTTGTCGATCTGGTAGATCACGTTGTCGAAGCCGCCATCGATGACGGTGTCGATGATCTTCCCGACAAAGCGCTGCTGCAACGGCAACAAAACCGGATCATTCTTCAGGGCAGCGTAGTGAAATGAATTATAGAAGTCTGTCTTGCCCGGCTTGAGCAAAGGGCTATCCGACCACTTGTAATTGACGTTGTTGTTAGGATTCCACGGCGAATCGTACCAGCCGTTGCCCGACTTGGTCGAATCGCCGGACTCGTTCCAGCGATCCCAGAGTTCGATCTGGACGATGATGCCACGCTTGCGGGCCTCCGAAAGCAACGTGCTCAACTTGTTCCAGTACACATCGTTCCATCGCCTCAGATCGTATTTGCCGCCGGCTTTGGCAAACGGGTAGGGCAACACGTCCCAGCGAAATCCTTCCGACGTATACTCGCGCGAACTCATGGTGCAGCGAACGTAGTTGCCGCCGCAACTTGCGAGAAGGTCAAGATGGTCCGTGAGTTTCGTCCCCTCGCCGGCCCACTGGAAGAGGTTGTCCCGGTCCGACGCGCCGATCAGAAGGACGGGCTGCCCGTCATACTCCCAATAGAAAGGATTCTCTCCATAGGGCTGAATCCGGGCCATGGCCGGACCGGCCAGAATCAACACCGTTATTACACCGACTGCAATACATTTCGCTCGCATTGGCCTACACTCAAATCCTCTCCGATACATGAGGTCCATCCCCAATCGGTTTTCCGTCCATAAACGACCAGCTTACTACAATGTATGATGGTCTGGACAGACCTTTTCACATGAACTCTGGAAAAATGAACTTGACGTGCATTGGACATCCTGCCCCCTGAATACTACCCATCGACAAGATTAGGGAGTGTTTACCGGAGTGCAGATTGAGGCAGATAGAAGACGCCGGGGCCTACGCCATCAGGATAAGGGATAGTGCCGTCGGCGGTGATAGATACCTTCATCGGCATAACGTCCGACGGCGTGTAGGTCTCGACGTGTCCGTCGGTGAAGCCGGCTCGCATCGTGATTTTGGGCGGATTCTCGGGATCGCCTTCACGGGACCAATAACCTGAAAGCAGCCACGTCTCGGGTGTGATCTTGGCTCCCTCAAAATACTCGCAACTTCCATGAGACCAGGGGCTTCGCCAGTGGTCGTAGCCGAAATAGTCGGTCACGAGCAGCTTACTGTAGCGTCGTCCGCCGCTGGCCGGCCCCCGCGGGCCTCTGAAAAGCATCCTTTGGCCGCCAACATAGCCGACATAGTTCCAATAGAAGCAATAGGTCCCGCCGAGAGGGTCTTCCGTGAAGGCGCCGTCTTCTGGAAAGTCCCAATCATCGCCGGCGTCCCACGCCATCTGCAAATACTCGTACCTTTGCGGCGCGTTGGGGCAGTACATGGTCCGGGCATCGGGCAGGTAGCTCCGCAGGTACTCGCTCATCGCACGGTGCTTTCCCGGGCTACGGTGGTTCGTCCCAGCCAACTTGGTCGGGTCCGACCAGTTCCAGCTATCATCGGTTCCCACCGTCGCGACGGATTCGGGGTATTTGTCGTCGTTGTCGGAGGCAAAGAGGTTCAGGTTCGCCGCGATTTCCTTCTGATTGTTCATGCTCTTGACCGCTTTCGCTTGTCTGCGAATCCGGCCAAACGTCGGAAGCATCAGGCCCATGAGCAGAGAGATGATGGAGATGACCACGAGAAGCTCGATCAGGGTGAAACCCTTCGCTCGTCGCCCCTCACCTGTCGCTCGACGAACTACGAGACATGAGCGCTGAGTCCCAATCCCTGTGTCTTGTCTTTGTCGGACGCGAATCTTCCTATCCTCCTCTTGTGCCCAGAATCCGTCATTCTCTGCGCACAGAGCGTATCATACCCAACTTAACCGTCGTATTATACGCTCCGTTTCACCCCCTTGTCAACCAAAATTTCTTCGTCCGGTAAAAAATATAATAATGAGCAAAAAACCGTCCTATAACGCCCGAAAAGCCCCAGTCGAAACGAAAAATCCCGGCTTACCACGCATTTCTGCTGAGACTGGCGAACGGAGTTCCGCCATAGGCCCCGACGTTCATCCTGCTCCCGTTGGGCATCGGTTCGCGGCCGGGCTCCATACTTGGGTCGCCTGCGTCGATGCAAGGGCTTGTAACCGAGTCAACAACCCACGTATCGGTAGACGGAGAATACCGGCCATTCCTGGACATGAGGTGGTAGTCGTCACGGGTGGGATCGGCGAACCAAGGTTCCTCGCTGAAGTTGCCGATACCCCGTGTTAGAGCATCTTCCTGGGCCATGCAACTGTAGCGAGCCTCACAATGGTACAAGTCCTTTTCATTGTTCCACAGAATACAATTGACGACGTCGGGATCAGCGCTATTCTCGCACCGAATACCCAGATTGTTGTTTGTTATCGTCAAATTCGCCAGAGTTGGCGAGGCGTTATTGCAGTAGATTCCTGCGTCCTCACATCCGGAGATGATGAAGTTACGCACAACGCAGTTTGAGTTTTCAGCCGTCCAGAAGTTGAACGCATAGTACGCCGGCGCCGGCGCGGTGACCACCGCCACCTCATCTGCGCTTTGAACGGTGATAGCCTTGCCTTTAAGGTTCACCGCTTCACGGTACGTCCCCGGCCAGACCAGAATCGTATCACCGGGCCAGGTTTTGTCCACCGCATGCTGAATGGTTCTAAACGCCTCGGATTGGCTCAAGCCCGTGTTTGAATCACTCCCGCTTGTACCATCGACGTGCCAGACAAAAGGCTCGTCCCCTTTACTTGCCTCGGCGGTCCCCCCATAAGCACCCATGTTGATTCGCTTGCCGTTTGGCAAAGGCTCGGCGCCAATTGGATCCTGGGAATCGCCGGCGTCGATACAGGGACTATGATTGCTGTCGAGGATCCAGGTGTCAGTCCGCGGGTCGTACCGGCCCAACGCGGACTTAAGATGATAATCGCTACCTGTAGCCGAAGCAAACATAGGATCAACGTCGATATTCCCCTGGCCTGCATATCCATCTTCGATATCCGAGTAGCGAACCGGGCTGCTCGAAGACGAGTTAAGCAGCATGACGGCTTTCGCGTCGTCGTTGGACCAGACAATACTGTTACTGACGACGATACTGCTGCTAACCGCGTGAATGCCTCCACCTGTAGAAGATGACGAATAAGAACCCGAGAGATCATTGTTGGCGATGGTGCAATTGACGATGGTCACGGACTCCCGGACACTGTCTGAAGAGGACCCTGGATTCGAGCCGACGTAAATGCCGGCCCCCATCCGGGCCATATTTTTCGATATGACACAATTCTCCACGGTAAGATCGGAAGAGGAACCGCCGCAATAGAGGCCGCCGCCGTAAACGTTTCCCGAGGCGCCGTTCGAGGAGATGGTGCAGCCGGCGAATCGCACGGTACTCTGCCAGCAATAGCCCCCGCCGCCAAGGCCATTGTAGTTGCTCATGTTATCCTCGATCCGGCAATTAGCAATATCGACATTTGAATCTCTGATCAGCGCGATACCGGCCCCACAGCCGCTGGGCTCGTTTTGCCCCAAACCCCCGGCGCGGCATCGCTCGATGACACAGTCGATGATCGTCGGCGCAGCGGCCACGCACCCGATCCCGCCGCCGACCTGCGTCATGCAATCCTCGATCACACAGTCAACGATGGTCGGACTGCTCTTTTCGCAATAGATGCCTGCCCCCACGGGATGGGCGGGGTCTGGGGACCAGTATGCATTGTCCGACGGAATGTCAGTCCCCGGTATGAAACCATCGGTAATTGTGAATCCGCGTAGAACGGAATCAGGACCTTCTCCCGCGTGGAAGTAGAAACCTCGGTGCCCGGTGCCCCGGCAGTCGATTGTGGTATAGTCAGGTCCAGAAGCGCTGCGCACGATGATGGACTTGCCCCCGAAGTCGATATCCCAGTTGCCCTCGCCCGTGTACGTACCCGAAGCGACCTCAATGACGTCGCCGGACCGAGCCGCGTCAATCGCGTCCTGGATCGTGCTGTAATCCTGCGGGACACGCTTGGTCGCGGAATATTCGGAAAGATCCACGCTGAGATCGTCAATCAAGACGCCGGTTCCAAAGAAGCGGATGTAGCAGGTGCCTTGTACCGACTCCAGCCGGATGTCATGGGGCGAGGGCCCCGGCGAAAGCTCGCGCGGCGTCGACCAGTTGACTGCGTCGGCAGAAACCGTATAGCGCAGATAGCCCGAAGCCGGTATGTCAGTGCTGTACGGCAAGCTGACACTAACCCGCAGGCTTCCGCTAACGATTCTGTGCGGTACGGCCTGACTCAGGGGAGGAAAACGGTAAGCCAGCGAGGCCGGCTCATCGTGGTAGTCTCCGAACCCCAGCTCTCGCTGGGATCCTTCCCCCCTGTAGTACAGATACGGCTGCGAAGGAGGGTAAGCCCCTTGCGGCCAGAAGACGGAGTGAAAATAGTTGTCGGTTTGAGCTTTGTCGGTGCTGAAATTCTCCTGGTAGTGGTAGGACCAGGCAGCCCTGGCACGGCTGGGAGCCACACAGACGGCCAGTCCCGCAAGAACCGCCATAGCTGCCCAAGACCAACCTGTGCCCGAAAGTCTCATGTACGTCACTCTTGTCTAACACATCTGAACGAAGGTCCGATACCTTTGCTCAAATCCTCGGCGTAGGCCACAGGCGAAACGACAAACAGTTTCCCCGCTTTTCATCCATATCCTCCTCTTCTGCTCCGCTGATCCGGAGCACGTGGATTTGGCAAGACCGGTGTGTGCGGCACCAGACCCGCTGATTTATCCAAGCGAACCTTCAACGAGCTCGA
>CAYZAH010000102.1:0-9648 GCA_964475805.1 uncultured Pirellulales bacterium
TGCCGGTGAAATCAGCGATATGAACAAGCTGGAGATACGCCACGATATGAACGGGTGAATCGACGGCAAGCAGGTCCACGTACTGAGCTACCTCGGCCAAAGGTGGGGGGCGGGCACGCCGCGATTTTCGATGGAACAGGCGATTTCGTGGAGCCGGAAGGCCCACGATGCCGGCGGCGTTATCACATGGGACGTCCCAATACAAGTGAGCGGCCTGTTGTCCGAGCGGTTCATAGGTCAATTGACCGCCGTGTCCAAGGCGCTTTCGGGCAAATGACGACGACCGGCAATGAGAGGGCCAGGGTTAGCTTATAGCGCAATAGAGCGGCTTGAAATACTCCGAAAGGCTCACTCCTGATGTTTGAAGTGCGGAACGGACGGTCCTTTCTCGTTCGGCAAGATGCGTTTCTATGTCGGTTCAAACGCATAATTCCGTTCGAATGACGCTGAGAACATTTGCGTCATTATCTGGTATCACCTGCCCAACATTGTGTTTTTCACTGTTCAGAGGGGGAAGGGCTGAATCCCAGTCTCGGCGGCCAATAAAATCTCGTAAATAGTGTTGCGGTGCGTCCTATAAAAAGGTATTATCCTGAGCCGTTACGCAGGCGCAGGGAGGATAGGTCAGCCTGCTTTGGCCCCGGGGTATCCGGGCCGTCCGTTCACGGCGGAACAGACCGTAATAAGTACCTCAAGACATACTCTTTTGATGCCGAAATGAAGTACATCGTTATTAGGAGTTTGTGGAGGATAATTGGATATATATACGGGATGCCCCACGGAGAAACTGTGGGATTCTGTAGGAAAGCTCCTTCCAATAACGACAAGGGTGGATTTCGGGGGTAAGAGCAACGGTCGGACGAAGCATTTTTCGGGCTGGAACGGCTTTGTGCCTGAATTTGCGGGTTATCTACAGAACGATCTGAGTCCCGGGTGGACTGCGGATTCTTACGCATAAAATGAGGAGACGGACGACATGAAGATTATTCGAACGAAGGCAACGAACGGCGATAGAGAACCCGTGGAACAGCCGCGGATACCGTCGTTCATATTTGTTTCGGTTGTCGTTGGAACGGTTCTGACCACTTTGTTCTATATGTTGGTCGTGCAGCTCATCTATCGGGGGACGTACATCGAAACCATATTCACCGAACGTGGTCCGATTCCTTATATGACGACTTATTTCGCATTTGTCGCTCTGGCTCAGCTTCTCGGATTGTTCTGGCATCTTCGACGCGAGTCGAGAACTCTGGAACTGGTATCAGATGTGTTAGGGCGACGAAGCAAAGTCGATATCGAGAGTGCTGCGCCTATCCGCAATGAGATTTACTCGTATTTGAAGCCATCGGGGCAGAAGGGCTTGCTGATAAGCCGAGTTCGACGCGTCCTGCATCGCGTTGAAAACAAGGGGAAATCCTCGGACGTAGCGGCCTTGCTATCCGAGCAAGCGGAAATCGACCGGGCCATTTTGAGTAACAGCTTTTCAGCCATACGGTTCATCGTCTGGTTGATTCCAATCCTGGGCTTTATCGGAACGATCTATGGTATCAGCGCAGCGATCGCGGAATTCCCTGCACTCTTTGATAGAGCGTCTGAAAACGTTGACAACCAACTGGGATCGATAACAAAATACCTGGGCGTGGCCTTCGAGACGACACTGCTTGCTTTGATCGAGGTGGCAATTGTGCAGTTCGTGGTGTTCGCGGTCCAGAAGCGGGGCAGCCAGCTTCTTAATGCTTCCGACGAGTTTTGCCTGGACAACCTCCTGGGCAAGGTCCCGCATTCGGGCTTGATCGATGAGGACGATCTGCCAACGTCGCTGCGTCATTTCGCTCGGATTCTCCTGCACCACGTCGAGACGATGGAAGAAAGATTCGAGCTGGCCGTTCGGCAAGTGGTGGACAAGCTGGTCGAAAACGAGCGACACCGCTGGAGCAGTTTCACGGATTCGTTCCGTTCGGTCGCGGGAGAGCACGAGGCGCTTATCCGTCAGACGTGCGATTCAATCAAGGACAAAAGCGAGGTTCTCACAGGAGAGTTGCGTGACTTCGAGCCGAGACTCCGTGCGGCTCTGCACGACGTGACCAAGGAGTTAAAGGAGATTGAATCGCAGCACATTCAACAAGTCGCCATAGCGCTGACGGACGCGGGAGACAGGACGAGTCAGTCGCTCGTTCAGGCGGGCCAGGACAATGCCAGTGCCCTGCAAACGGCTTCGGAGGAGCTCAGACGAGGGATGAAGGACATTGAGGACTTGCTCAAGACCAGTGACGAGCTTCAGACGATGCAGCAGACTCTTCATAGCAATCTCGCGGCGCTGACCCAGATGGACCAGGTGCGGACTACGCTGCAAGACATGAGCGAGTGCACGCAGAGACTCATCCCGGTGTTGCGGGAGTTGCAGAAACGTCGGCGGATGCAGGTACGTATTGAAGACGAATTCGAGGAGCAGTTCAACAGGGCGCCATCCGACGGTTCAGAGGATCAGGAAGAATGAAAACAATCGTGACTCGAATCGGCGTTGTTATGTTGTTGATGTCCTTTATAGTTGCTGGATGCGCCGAAAAGCGACCCCGTGCACAAATCTCTAAGGTGCCGGCGCCGGATCCACTTTTCGTTCAAAAACAATTGCCTTCTATGGCGGTTCACAAATCGGTGACCTCCAGTGTTAAAGAGGACGTTTATTGGTCGTGGGCGAAGAACAAGGACACGGTGCAAGCATATCGATGCTTCATTTACGATTATCCCGGCAGTCCTCGCGTCGGAGAGGCGAAGGAACGCTGGGCGCAACTGGATTTCGAGAGAGCCGAACGTAAAGGCACGGCTCTGGCTTACCGTCGCTTCCTTCGTTCGCACCCGAAGAGCAAATTCAGCGAGGAGGTTTCAAAAAAGGCTTATCCCGATCATTCGGGATTGCCCGACGTCCCGGCCTGCAAGCGGGCGATGGAGATTCTCAGGCGTTCACTGGAAGATCCGAATTGGTCTGTTTGTTTCAATGCCGCTGAAGCTCTGGCCAAGATGAGTGATCCTTGTGCGATAGAGCCTCTTGTTGCTGCACTAAATGATCCTAAAGAGAAGATTCGCCGGGCGGCGACCCGCGCCCTTGGTGAAAGCGGCGATCCACGTGCCATTGAGGCCCTGATACCGGCGTTGGCTGATCCGAACGCATCGGTTCGGTGGTGGGCCGTTCACGATCTTGGCGAGATTCGCGATCCCTGTGCAGTGGAGGCACTCATACCCATGCTTGGAGATCATGATCCCGACGTTCGCTGGCAGGTCGCTCGCACTCTGGGAGAAATCGGCGATCCAAGCACCGTTGATGCGCTTATCGCCGCCATGAAGCATTCCGACGATGAGCTTCGGGCCGAAGCCGTGGCGGCCCTGAGCAAAATTGGCGATCCTCGTGTCGTTGATACGCTCATACAGGCACTGAGAGATTCCAATACTTACGTGCGACGGATGGCTGCAGACGCACTCGGTGAGATCGGCGATCCACGAGCGGTGGATACGCTGATCCAGGCCATGAGCGATCCGAGTCCTTTCATTCGACAGAGAGCGGCTGAGGCCATCGTCAGAATTGGCGGCTCTCGCTCAGTCGAGGCACTTGTTTCGGCGCTCGATGATCCTGATAAAGGTGTTCGCAGGAGGGCGTTTGTAGCTCTGGGAAGAATGGCGGATCCCCTTGCCGTCAAAGCCCTCACGGCAAAACTGAAGGATCCGGATGATGACGTGCGGCAGGACGCGGTCGAGGCGCTCGGTGAGATCGGGGGTTCTCTTGCCGTGGAGGCGCTCGCGGTCGCATTGAGAGACTCAAGCCCTTTCGTGCGACAGAGGGCGGCCTATGCTCTGTATGAGATCGGTGATCCTCGCGCATCCAAGGCACTTGCCGACGCGTTGCGGGACTCGAATGAATCGGTCAGATCTGCCGCTGCACGTGCCCTTGGTGTGACGGGGGACCCGAGTGCTGTTAATGTACTGATTCCCGCCTTGAAGGACCCGAGCAGTTTGGTTCGTGCCTGGGTTGCGGATGCGCTGGGCAGAATCGGTGATGGACGTGCCAGCGTTGCACTTATCGCTGCGATGCGGGATTCAGACAGCTCAGTTCGATCGGATGCCGCCCATGCGCTTGGAGTCATCGGTGACCCTTCCGCGGTGAAGGTTCTGGTCTCGGCCCTTGGAGATTCAAGCGCCCGTGTTCGGGCCAGTGCCGCCGAAGCGCTGGGAGACTTCAAATATACGCGCACAATGGGACGCGTCATTACGGCTTTGAAGGATTCCAATGAAGACCCTCGTGGAAACGAAATCGCCCGTGCCGGTGGTGCGATTTCCGATCCGAATGTAGTGAAGCTTATCATCGAACGTCTGGGAGATTCTGACGAAAATGTTCGAGGCGCCGCTGCTCATGCCCTTGGCCGGATCGGTGACGTTCGCGCCGTCGAGCGACTCATCGAAGCCTTGATCGATTCGAGCCGTTCGATCAGGTCGGCATCTGCGGACGCCCTTGGGGCGATAGGTGACATCCGTGCAGTGGGGCCGCTCATAACCACATTGGCGGATACAGACGCGGGTGTTCGTAAAAGTGGTGCTAAAGCCCTCGGCAATATCAAAGATGGCCGCGCCGTAAGGGCCCTAATCAATGCTCTGGATGATACCGACAATGAGGTGCGCCAGTGTGCCGCCGATGCTCTTGTGACCATCGGTAGTCCGTTGGTGGTGGATACGTTAATCTCCACCTTAGGCTATTCGAGCGGTCAGGTTCGTCAGAAATCTATCGAGGTTCTCGGTAAAATTGCTCTGGAGCATAACGTGCGTCACCTCCGCGTAGCGCTAGGCAATCCGAACGAGCGCATTCGCGAAGGCGCTGCCAAAGCGCTGGCTCTGGTTGCCGAGAAACGCTGGGAACTCTTGCTGGGAAAGAAGCTGGGCCTGCAAGATTCGCGGGAGCACCCCACAGTCGTGGAAGCACAATCTAAACCGGTGGAAGACGCCCTTGCAAAAATGAAGATGGCCGGGAGTCGAGCAAGCGCCAAAGACGTACAGACCATCGCACAATTACGTAAGGGTCTGAACGACGTCGACGTTGAAGTTCAAATCGCCGCCATCTCCGGATTGGGGGAGGTCATGGAGGAGATGCCAGGCGTGGCGCAGGATCTCAAAAAGACCTTGTCTGAAACGAACAGTGAAGTGGTTAAGTTGAAGATTACGGGCGAGCTTGCCAAACGTAAAGACCCGGACGCCTTGAAAGAGATCCGCAAGTACGTTGAGAGTGACGATCCCGTCGAACGCGTCTATGCGGCTGAAGTGTTAGGGACGACTCAGGAGGAAGGAGTTCCGAGAGAGTTGATAGATGCGATGGACGATGAAGATCAGCTTGTACGAATTCACGCGGCAGCGGCGGTTATTCGCATACTTCAGAGTCAAACGTCCGAAGAGAATCAAACGGACCGGGCCATAAGTAGCTCGGCAGGCCAGCCGGGTTGAGCAAGAGGACAGGCCATACGGAGAAGCTCTGTGGCCGAATCGATAGTTCTTGGGAAGAGATGTTATCATGGTGCGTGGTGAAGACCAAGAGGTCAATATTTTCAATATGTCGTTTCTCGACGTGCTCTGTTGTACCGTCGGGGCACTGATATTCATCCTTTTTATCCAGACCCTTCGAACACGTGACATGGTCGAGCGGCGCGAGCTCGAGACGACGGTCACGAAGCTGGACGAAGCGAAAGCGGAGCTTGCTCGTACGGAGTCGGCCGAGGAAAAGCTGCAAGAGAATTTTCAGGCGATGCAAGTGAATTTCCAAACGCTGCAGGAGAATTATAAGAACGTTCAGAACGACATCGCTGCGGCAAAGCAGGAGAAAGAAACCCTGGAGAACGAACTCAAAACAGCGATGAGCCGGTTGGAAGAAATCCGAGTTACCGCTGCAAAGGAAAAGAAGGAGTTGGAGAGCGAGCTCGCGGTGGCCAAGGATCGGCTGGACGAGGTCAGAGAGGAACTGAAAGAAAAGGACGTGACCATCCTGAAGCTCGTTAAAGAGTTGGAGGCACCCAGGCCGCCTCAGGCGGCTGATCTCAGTTTGCCTCGCGCGGATCCCAATGCGCCGACGGTCGGACGGGCCCTGGAGTCCCAGAAGACGGCGCACGGCCAGTATCTCTTAGGCAATCTGGAGACGCGTTCGATTGTTTGTACGGCGGCGGGACTCTATTTGGGCACGAGTCGTGTAGCGATCCCCGTCGAAGATAACCCGGACCTCGAACCGGTTTTTCGTGAATTCCTGCGCTTCTACGATCCCAAGCAGGAAGGCTTGTGGCAGACGGTATGGGGAAACGGAACGGTTGCCGCCAATGTGAGCACGCAATTGAGGGCCACCCGAGGTGCGTCTATCGGACAAGGGCTTATTCTCCACCCGGAGACGTTTATGGAAGATGCACAGCAAAGAGCCACGGTCGAAAAGATCGGGATGGTAACGCTCGATACCGATGGGGACGGCTTCAAAGAAACGAGATTCGAGGATACAAACGGCGACGGTCGATTGGATTTGAAACGCGTCAATATGGACAATGATGACTTCTTTGAAGAGGTTTATCTGGATTACAATGCACAAAGACGATTGTGGGGACGGCTGTTAGTGGATTCCGAAGGCGATAACGAATATGACTTGCTGCTTCAGGATACGAATCCGACGGATTCCGATTACGAAGTCAAATACGTTCAGCCGAATCTTGAGACCGGCAGCGCCGTGTGTCGCTACGAAGACGGCGACAACGACGGATTCTGGGACTCCAAGGAAGAGAACATAGATATGTCCAACCCGTATTGGGAAAAGCAGTACCTGCTATTCAAACCCGAAGCTCAGAGGTGGGGAGCCGTCTCCGTAGACACCAACGGCGACGGTAAAGTCGACGTCCTCTGGCGCGATACGGACATGTCCAACGATGACTGGGAAGAAAAATTCGTTGATGAAGATGGCGACGGTAAGTGGGACGTCTATTGGAAAGACCTGGATCCCCGAGATAATGACTGGGAAGCCAGGCTGACACAGCCGAAGGGTGAAGACGATATCTGGGAACAGTGCGAATTAGATACCAACGGTGACGGCACGTTTGATACCCTGCTCAAAGACACCGACGGCGATGGGCGGTGGGACGAGGAACTGCCAATATCCGGAAGCCAGACCGAGCCTGCAAAGACAGAGGAGCCGGCGAGTTCGTGATTCGGCTCGGTGTCTTCTCTCGCGGCTACACCCCGCTACTTCACGTGGATGGAGACAACGTAAGGAACAAGGGCAGCGACTTGCTCTTGCATTGGTTTGCCCCTCAGGGACACTTCCCGTTCCAGGATTTGTTTACTTTCCGGCAGCATGGAAATGAGATTCCGTAGACAGTCCGACTTGATTGCGAAATTGACGTCTTGCGGAATGATGCCCACGTTCTCATAAAAGTACTTTGCATCGGGGGAGGCCAAGGCCACGCCGACCAAAGCTCCATCATTATCGAACAGCGGACCGCCGCTGCTCCCGGCTTGAATAGGGTTACTTATTTGAAATAGACGGGTGTTGTTAAGAAGGCCGTCGAGCGATGAAATCCGGCCACTTGAAAACTTCACGGATTTGGCCAGGACATTGCCAAGGGGAAAGGCCAAACTGAAGACTTCTTCGCCCAATTGAACGTGACTGGATCTCCTCAAGGCGAAAGGAACGTCACCAGGGAAAAGCTCCTCGTGTCGGAAATCCTTCAAGGCAAGGATGGCGAGATCATTGTCTATATCCTTTAACTGTACGTCAGCGTCGAACATCCTATCTTTGCCCGGAAAGAAGACCCTGACGTTCGGGTAGCGGGCCAGAGCGTGGTAGTTCGTCACGACCAGCCCGGTCTTGTTCAGTAAAAATCCCGTTGCCTGGTGAAAGTACTTGGCTGGTTGCTCGACAACGACGTCTTCTTTCGGCGATTCCGAGGTCAGCCCGACGAGGACGGCATATATGGGAGTATACGTTGACCGTAAGGTTGAATCGCCGCAGCCAGACAGGAGGCAAATGCCTGCGATGAGAGTTCCCAGAGATATCTTCTTCATTTTCCCGTTTCCATTTTATGCCCCATAATCTCAAGCATCCATGGTTTGGTCGAAGATCCATCCAGAATTATAGTAAAGGATAGACAAGCGTATTCGGTTCAAGTCTCGGTGTCAACAAAACTCCCTGAGACAGTAATACATCCGTGAGGTGGCTCTAGTCTAATGCATCGCATCCGGGTGTGTCCAACAAAAAAATGTTGGCGATTGCTGTGGATTTCCTGCGGAATTCTGTTGTGTCCTAAAACGTCTGGCAGATTAGGGCTGAGAGTTGAGTTTTTCCGGTAGCGGGTGAGTCGCCGGAGAAATGAATGGTCCGGGACATTGGAAAAGGTAAGATTTTTTGCATTTTTCTGAAATTTTCAAAAGGGACGTCATGTGTTGTCTAAACAAGGTGACATTTTGAATTGTCCGATAATGGTTCCCTCCGTAGCCCTTCAGCGGTAGAGGTGACGGAACAATGTCTGTGATGAGAAGCATGCGATCTCTGGCAACTGAACGCCAGATGGATTGAAGAGAACAATTGTTGAAAAAAAATTGTTGACGGTCCAAAATGAGGCCGACATTATATTTCGAGCGCCGTTCGAAATGTGCGGAGTCAGGTACGTTGTATGCGGCCCTATATGAAGCCACAGAGCGACGCGCGAGAACTTGCGTTCTCTAACGACTTTCGTTTTTGCTACGGGGTTATAAGATATTTTGAAAGGAGCATTATCATGAATCATGGGTGTCGGGGCAAGATGATGCATTGGTATCGCCGAGCGAGACTCCACTTCCTCATTTCTGTGGGCGTCATCGTTCTTGCGATGAGCGTCAGCAGTATAGCGGCGAATGAGGCTAATGTCGATTACTTCAAGATGATCTCGACATTGGAATACACCGGTGACGGGCAGTTCCGGAATCAGACGGAGAGCGCGTACTCGGTGACAAAAGAGATGTTTGCGAATGACAGAGTCCGTTACTCTTTTAGTATGCTCGATCCGAATTCGAAACCCGGCAAAAAGGCGTCGAGCGAGTTTTCGTTTGTGATCGACAAGAGCACCGGCCTGATGTCGGCGGCGGGCAGAGACATGTCGTTCTGGGCCAGGGTGAATAATGAGACGATCAAGTCGCTTGACAAAGTGACAAAAGACTACGTGGGCAAGACGTGGAAACAGTCCGTTGACTTGGCCTCGGTGGATGGCTGTCCGGTTAATGAGATCACCTTCACACTGACGGCTATTGACGTCAGGACAAAAGCGTTTGGAGACATGACGGCCGTTAGAGCATTGTCGGAACCATTCTTTGTCACCGTCGACAAAGGTCCGCTTCGGTGCAGGATTAACACGGTTTGCCTTTTCGACAGCAGCATGGAGGATGTTTATCTGTGCATATCGGTTTTTGACGCGGCCACGGACGCCAGAGGGACGCGGGAGACGTTTCGCAATGAGGTAGCGACGTATCGGACGGATGCGGCGGGCAAGCCCTATGACTTGAGCGACGTCGGCAGGGACTTTGAGGCTTTGGTGGCAAGAGTGGGATTGAGGAAAGACACTCTTCAGATTACGAAGGAGACCGATCTGCCAAAGTGGGCCCGCGATGAGG
>CAYZAH010000103.1:0-9637 GCA_964475805.1 uncultured Pirellulales bacterium
CGTGTGTGCGTTTTACGACGTGACTTTCGCGTGCCAGATGGTGTGCACCTAACAAGCCGACAAGCAGGATCAGGGACACCAATTCCACGGCTAACAAATACGGGCCGAAGAGGGCGACGCCGACCTGCCTGGGTTCCATTACTTCGGAACCTGATGCGCTCATGCCTGACTTGGCGAGCAAATAGATGATCTCGGTCATCAAGATAACGGCCAGAAACCCGGGCGCGATCCACGTCTTGGGGTGGGTCCAGACTTTTTCCTGCTCGATTGTGTGGCGTCCCTGATTGACCATCATGATAATGAACAGGAACAGCACCATGATTGCCCCGGCATTGACAATAATGATGAGCGCCGCCGCGAAGTGCGCTCCCAATACGAAAAAGATAATGGCCACGGCCAGCAGTGAGAGAATGAAGTACAGCAATGCGTGCACGGGGTTCATGCGTGTCACTGCCGCCAGCGTCGCAATAACTGCGACAACCGCCGAGATGTAGAAAACGATTGTCATATTTTCTTCGGGGTGACCTGTCTACGGCATCAGATCGTGCAGATCCACGGGCCGTCTTTCACTATCCCCCTGGCCTTTGCCTTTTACGTCCGTGGCAACGCCCGCCACCTTGTAGAAATTGTATCCGGGGTACTTGCCCGGGCCGCTGATAAGCAAGTCCTCTTTTTCATAAACCAGATTCTGACGCACGTACTCGCACATCTCATAGTCCGGGGTCAACTGAATCGCGTAGGTGGGACACGCCTCCTCGCAAAATCCGCAGAAGATGCAACGCGAAAAATTGATGCGGAAGAACGCGGGGTATCTCCGTCCGTTTTCATCTTGGGCCGCCTGCAGGGCGATACAGTCCACGGGGCACACGGCTGAACATAAATGGCAAGCGACGCAGCGTTCTCTTCCGTCCGGGTCGCGCGACAGAATGATCCGGCCGCGCCATCGCGCAGGCAGCCTGGGCTTTTCTTCGGGATAGAGTACCGTCTCCCGCTTGCTGAACAGGTGCTTTGCCACGAGGACCATTGATCGAAGGATGCTGAGCATCGTGCGTCTTTCTATTGCCGATAGAGAAGTATTGCGCCCGTGACCATGATGTTGACCAGCGCCAAGGGCAGCATGACCTTCCAGCCCAGGCTCATAAGCTGATCGTAGCGAGGACGCGGCTGGGAGGCCCGCAGCAGAATGAAAACTCCGATGAAGGCGAACATCTTGATGAAGAACCACAGGATACCCGGCAGGAACGGGCCGAGCCAGCCGCCGAAAAAGAACGTGGTAATCAGAGCAGACATCAGTGTAATACCGATGTACTCACCCACGAAAAACATTCCGAATTTCATGCCGGAATATTCGCTGTGGTAACCCGCCACCAACTCGTTCTCCGCTTCGGGCAGATCGAAGGGCAGGCGATGCGTCTCGGCGATGCCCGCGACAAAAAAGATGACAAAGCCGAAGAACTGCGGCACACAGAACCACAAGTCCTTCTGCGCGTTCACAATGTCGGAGATATTGAACGATCCCGCCATCAGAACCACGCCCATCAGGGACAGACCCATGAAGACTTCATAGCTAAGCATCTGGGCCGCCGCGCGAAGCGCCCCGAGCAGTGAATACTTGCTGTTCGACGACCAGCCGGCTAATGTCACGCTGTAGACGCCGAGCGACGACATCGCCAGGAAGAGCAACATGCCGATTCCAAGGTCGATCACCGTGATGTGCGGCGCGAAACAGACGATGGCAAAAGACGTCAAGGTCGTGACCATGATGATCGCGGGTGCGATGACAAAGACGGGCTTGTCCGAGAGCGGCGGAATCCAGTCTTCCTTCGTGAATATCTTGACCATATCCGCCATGACTTGCATCAAGCCAAAGGGGCCGACGCGATTAGGCCCATAGCGGTCTTGGAAGAGCCCCAGCAATCTTCGCTCCACCCAAATCAGGCCGGGTGCGATCATCATAACAACGGCCAGGACACCGACGGTTATAACGAGTTTCAAGATAATGTGGAGCATCGCTGACTGCTAACCAACAGAGACTGCATTTTTTGTCCGGCCGCTCGATAGCCAGACGGACAGTTCAATTGCTCGCCTTAAGGAATTCCAGCACGTCGCGCTGTTCCTGACCGGTCAGCGGAACTATCAGTCGCATATGATCCAGCACGACGGTCCACTGAGCGTCGCTGAACTCCGAGGGCGCCCTGAGGTTGTGACACCGACCGCATGCGTCGGACCATGTTTCACCGCCCCAAGTCACGGATGCCTTGCCGCTGCCCACGGCTCCGCTTCCGCTCATCGCGGTTTTGCCGATCTCCCCCGTCTTCTTGTCCTGGGAGCTCTTTTTTTCTGACAGCGTCATCAGGTAGTCCACCAGGTCGCTGACGTTCTCTTTCGATAGATTGTTGAAGGCGGGCATGATCGATCCCGGATCATTTTCTTTGGGGTTTCGGATCTGAGTCGTCAACCACTGTCGCGACCTTCCTCGATCCGCCTCGTCCGACAGGTTCGGCCCGACCGCGCCTCCCTTGCCGTGGACCATGTGACAGCCCATACATCCGACAGTGTCAAACAGCTCTTGGCCCTTCTTGGCTCCGGCTTGTGACATGCTCGGGTCCGCTCCAGCCGTTGAGCCTTTTGGGTCCATCGGCGGATCACTCTTCTTGGCAGAATGACATCCCGGGACAAGTAACGCCGTTGTTGCCAGACAAACGCCAGCCCAGAACACGAATTGTCGTTTTGGTGAGTAGCCTTTCATAATTATCTCCTTTTTAAAAACCCGTTGCGAACTGAACTGCGAATATGTCGTCGTCTTTTCCGACTTTCTTATTATCAAATGCATACGCCGTCTTGAGCACGGTGCGCGGCGTGACCCAATAGCTGACCCCGGGAATCCACCGATCTTCGTCCCCGCCGCCGGGAGCTTGAGAGGATACATTCAGTCGATCATAGCGAAGAGCGAACTCAAGATTATTGACCCATTCATCGGATGCTTTCGTTGGACGATAAGCCGCCTCCGCGTAGCCCCCGTCTCGGTCGTTATTGAAACGTAGCGGCCCAAACCCCAGAGTGCCCGTCGGGTCGTATGTGGCGGTGTCCAGTTGAGACCACACCCATCCGGCCCGGACCGTCGCCCGGCCTTTCAAACGGTCGTGCTCCTTGACATAGTTGAGATCAACGCCGTGCAGATAGGAGCGGACGGTCTCGAAACTGCCTGGACTCGGTTTTGAGAACTCGAATGAATAACCGACCTCCAATTCCCGAACGGGCAAATATCCGATCCGAAAGCCAAATGCCTTGTTATTATTCTGGTCGGAGTAATTGTCGAAATTCAGACTGCCCGCGGCATCGGAGTCATCCGTTACTAGAGCCGGACCGTTTGTGATATACACCGCGTAGTTCGCCATCGCATGATCGACGGGCACCGCCCCGATGGCAAACACACCCACCGCTGAATCCGGCGCGATCCCCCCGTCCCCATAGACCAACGGATCGAACGGAAGCTTGTTAATCCAGCTCGGATCGAAATGCCTGTGATAGACGGTAAACGGGGTCCCGAATTTTCCCGCCCCGATCGACACATAATCGTTGAGAAGATACGTCAGATACGCGGAATCGAGCTCCACGTCCGTCACAGAGTCTTCACCGTTTTCGTCAGGCCCTTCTATGGAGAGCTCCAATCCCCCCTCGAAGAAGAGCTTGTCGTTCAACTGCCACAAAAACATGGGATTGAATTCCGCCGTGAACGTACTGGGCGAGCCGCTCTCATCGACATATCCGGCGGCGGCGTCACCCGCAATCAGCAGTTTCGTCTCGCCAAGCCCGGAGGCCTGGGCTTCCGCCTGCGCCTTGCTCAGCGCCTGCTGCAGCGTTGCAACTTTTTCCTCCTTCTTCTGCTCTTTCTGCACCTCAGGCTGGATTTGCGTCTTCAGTTCCGCCAGCTCCGCCTTTAAGGCGTCCAATTCCTGCTTGAGAGCGTTGTACTCGCCGCGCGACACATAATTCGGATCGTTTTGTCCTTGCGCTGCGGCGGCGAGTCCCGCAACTGCAAGGCCGAGACATATTTTGATCATCCATTTTCTCGCGTTCATTGAGTCTCCTTTCAAAAACCCGCCACGTTTCAATCTCGTGGTCGATGACCGGATATGGTCTCGGCCCTGGTTAAGACACGGTGATTCGATCACTCACCCGCGCCGCTCTGGCTATGTCCGCTCATTTGTTTCATTTGCGGCCTCGGATGCGACAGCATGAACGCAGCGACGTCGAGCGCCTGCGTGATGGTGAGGTCCGCGTAGCCCTTGGGCATGAAGCGATGAACGAAGGCCGCCAGGACGTCTTCCTGGCCCATGCCCGGGCCAGCCGGGAACGCACCCTCGCCCCAGAGCGGCGGCGCGCCGCTGGGCAACAGACCCTGGCCGTTGTTTCCGTGACACGGCACGCATTGTGGGAATACCATACTTCCCGCGTGCACGTCCGGTGTGTGTTCACTCTCGATCGGCTTCAGCCCCAGCCACGGGACCTTTGCATAGATGGGAATCCCTTTCGATATCCACTGATAGTACGTCAGAATAGCGACCATGTCGTCGCTGTCGGCCGGCAGAGGCTTGGCGTTCAGGTATCGCTGGAAACACATATTAGTCAGTTCCGCCAGGTCGATCACCTTCTTCTTCATCGGGTTATATTTTGGATACATCGCACGGACACCGACCAGAGAGAGCGTATCCTTGACCATACCGGCGTTGAAATGGCAATTTGTACAGTCCAGCTTGTTGCCGACGTGGTTCGGCGCGTACTTGTGGGTTTCATGGACGATGTTGTACCCGCGCTGCACCATGTCCCGTATTTCCTTAGGTGCCTCGGAAATCTTAGGCGGGTTGAACTTCAGCGGGCTGTCCGCCCCCATCGCCACCAAGGCTGCAATCGCGGCTACGATTAGGTATACTCTTGCACTTTTCATGATTTGTCCCCCAATAGCCCTTCAAATTGTGACTTTTTTCGTTCTCACAACTCGTTCTCCGAACGGCTGTAAACAAGCACGTCTTGTTGATAACCGGTCAACGAGGCCGATTCGTTCTCTCACCGCTTAAGCTCGACCCAGAAGGGCAGTCCATCCCACTGCAAACCGTCCAGACCCTTCGGCACCAGCGCCAAGCCTTCCGGCACGGAAGGGCTGATCTTCACGGGCAGATGACAAGAGACGTTCGAGAAGGCAATCTCCACGGTCCCGTCTTCGCTGACGTCTAACCTTGAAACCTGCCGGGGATTAACGGTAATATGAGGACCGGCAATCAACTGCCGGACCGACGGCGACAGTGAGCTGAGCGGCTCAGAACCGAAGATATGATAAGAAGGGACGATCAACAGTTGGTCTCGTTTGGTCTGAAAAGCGCCCGGGACGTCGTCGAAATACTGCTTACTCGCGTGCTTGGCCGGTTCGATCAGGCGTTTACCGGCGTCGTCGTCTCGTATGGGTCCGCCAACGGTCTCCTGGTATTTGTTGACCGCCTGTACGGAATTCCAATGGGGCGCCCAATAGTGAGGGATCAACGAAGCCGGCGGCTGTCCCGAGTATCCTTCCATTGAAAAGGCCAAGGCGGAATCAGGGTCTTCCGGCGGCTGCGGCTCGTGGACGCTGACGTTCGCATGAATCGAGGTCCGCCCGCTGTAACGGTGGGACTGACGCGGTATCTTTTGCCCAGCCATGCGAAAATCTGCCGGCTTGGCTACTTCGGACATTTCTTTGAATACGTCCTCGCTATTCGTGATTTCGTTTACGACGTCGTCGAGGCTTCGCCACTGTCTCGCCGGAGAGCTTTCGGAGTCGATGAAGATGTCCCGAAGCCATTTCCAACTCTCCTGGACGTCTCCCTCGGGGACGTAGGCCCGATAGAACCGTTGGGCCCTCGCTTCGTTGTTGATGAATGTGCCGCTCGATTCGGCGAACGTGGCCGCGGGCAGTACGATTTGGGCTTTTTTCGTCGTCTGAGTTTCGATCGAGTCTATTGCCACGATGGCGTCGGCTCCATACAGCAGTTTGCCCGCCTGCTCGACGTCGATGTTCCTGTAAATGTCACCTTCGAGGACAATTATAGTGTCAACGTCGCCTTTGAGCGTTCTGGCGACGGCGGCCTCGAGGCAGTTGCCTCCCAGAAGGCCGAGCCCGATACTGTTGCACGCGGGGACCGTAAAGCAAATCCTGGCATCGTTGTTTGAGGCGTAGAGAGCCTGTGCGATATTGGCCGCGGCTTCTATGATCGTCTTGGCAACTAAGGACGTGCCCGCGATGATGCAGGGTCGCTTGGCGTCCTTCAGGTCCGCGACGATTCTCTCGGCCAGCGAGTCCACGTCTTTGGGCAGGTTATCAACCGCCGGCGCGGTCTTGTCCAGCTTGTGTGCAATGGCGAAGCCCAGGCGAGCCACGTCGTCCGGCGCCGAGCGGTAAACGGCTGTGGCGGCGTCGTCCAGTCCCGTCCGATGCGCCGCCGCGATGTACAAAGGCCCTTTTTCCTGCTGCAAGGCCTCCCGGACCGCCGCGTCGTTCCACGGCTCGATATGGAGGTCCTTGATGACTGCGCTGGGTTTTTGCAAAATCGAGCGGCGAACCGCAAGTCCCAGCATCGGCGCGAAGTTCAGAACGTCCTCGCCCAGAATGACTACCGCGTCGGCCAGGCTGACTTCCTCCATACTCGCGACCTTGACGGCGCGGTTGCGGAGCGTGTCGATGACTTTTGAGACGATGTCGTTTTCTATCGCCGAGGCGCCGACGTAGAAGTTGTCCTCGCCGACCAGCGTTTTCAACGCATAGTTGGATTCGAGGGACGCCCGGGACGAGCCTATCCCGATGACCGTTTTGTCCTGTATGGCGGCTCTGACTTTGTTGACGACGTCTTCTTTAGATAGAGCCTCGAACGTCCCGTTTTGCTTGCGGCACAGATTTTGGCGAATCCGCTTGTCGCTATTGACAAACTCGTAGCCGAACCGGCCGCGATCGCACAGGAAGTACGAATTCACCTCACTATTGAAACGGGTGCGTATCCTCCTGAGCGAGCCGTATCTGGCGTCGGCGTGAATATTGCAGCCCAGGCAGCAATGCGTACAAACCGACGGCGCCGACTGAAGGTCCCATTTCCGCGTGAAGTGGTTTCTGAAGGTTTTGTCCGTAAAGACGCCCGTCGGGCATATTTCCACGAGATTGCCGCTGAATTCACTTTTCAGCACGCCGTCTTTGTTCTTTCCGAAATAGACCCTGTTGTGCCACCCGAAAACGTCAAAGTCACGACCGCCGGCGTAGTCGAGATAGAACCGCACACAACGATAGCATTGAATACAACGGTTCATCTCGTGGTGAATAAATGGGCCGAGGTCTTGATTCACGTGAGTTCGTTTTTTGAAGCGGTGCCTTCGGTACGTATGTCCCGCCAACACCGTCATGTCCTGCAGATGACACTCGCCGCCCTCGTCGCACACGGGACAATCGTGCGGGTGGTTCGTCATCAGCCACTCAATGACGCTCTTCCGGAACTTGATGACTTCCGGATCGTCCACTGATATCCGCAGGCCGTCGGAGACGAGCGTCATGCACGACATGACGATCCTGCCCTTCGTATCGTTCTCGTCCTTGAACTGTTTGACCGCACACATCCGGCAGGCACCCACCGAGTGCAGCGCCGGGTGCCAGCAGAAGTAGGGGACGTCGAAACCCAGTGACAAACACGCATGGAGCAGGTTTTGCTCGGGCGCGACCTCATAAGGCGTGTTGTCGATATAAATCGTTGGCACGTATGACTCCTGTCGTTAGCAATCTAAGACGACCGGCTGTTTCTCCGTCGTTTCACCGGTTCTCGGAAAGAGATAATCTCTCCTGATCACACAATCCATTCACCAGGTGAAGTAAAGACTGAAATAGCCCACGAGGTGCCGTTCCCCGCTGAAGCTGTGGCCCAGACTAAAAAGAAGACTGGTGTTCTTGTTGAAATTGTAGAACCCGCCAAGATTGGCAATCGTTGTGGCCCGACCCGCATCATCCGTCTTGCCTTGTGCGAAGATCTCCGCGCCCAGTGTCAGATGCACGTTAATGTCCCTTTGGACCAGCCATCCTCCGAAGGGATAGCTTCGCTGCCCCGGCGCATTATTGACCGTCCAGCCGCCGCCTCCGTAGGTTGTCCACGAACCCACGGTCTTCTGCGCCCAGATCGGGAATTTGGCCCACGTCCTACCGTTGCCCAGCCCGCGGCCTGCGTCGCCGGTTGGCAATTCCAGCATTGGAAATATCCCTACTTGGGGCCAAGCGCCGCGCTCTTTTATGAAACGATATTTCACCCCTATTTCCGTATCTCCTGCACCGTAAGAAGTCGGACCATCCTTTGGATTGGAAAGAGCGAAAGGAAAGACGATATGAGCCTGGAATTCAGGGTGAAAACCATAGTTGAATTCAAACGCTGGCCATTGCACGGCAGTTTCGTCGTTGGACTTGTCGAGAGTTGAAAAGAGATAGAATTCCGAGTGTCTGTAGCCCACAGGTTCAGGGTCATCGGTCAAGAATGGAGGACCTGCGAATGTCGTCTTCCTGGTCTGTGCAAAGGAAATCAAAAGCAAAGCACTGAGAGATACTCGCCGTCGCCACAATCTCTCACGCCTGCTCGCCGTCATATTGCCCGAGGCTTTCACCAGTTCTGTTCAGGTCTTCGCCGACACTCCGTGCGGGAATACGCAAGACAAGAACGGCAAGTGCAATCATATTGAATCCCGGATGTCTCCGTTGCTCAGTCGAGCGGTCCCGAACGTTTGGATTTTGATAGCAGGGCGTCGAGGGACCATCTTCCGCCGCCCACGATCAGGAGAAAGAGCAAACCCATCAACATTGAGTAGTCGGTGCGAGCATGGTCCTCCATCGGCCAGAAGCCGCTATTGAGCAAGATCGGGATCTTCGTCGTGGCTATCGCGACCGAGATGACGATGATCAGGGGAATTGCGGCGAGCCGTGTGAGCAAGCCCCACAAGACAAGAAAACCGCACAGGATTTCCACGACGCCCACGAGGGGAGCCAGAACCTCGGGCGCCGGGATGCCGATCTTTGTGAAGCGTCCGGCGCCCCAATCAGCGGCAAACAGGAACTTCTTTATCCCCTCGAAGAAGAAAACGGCGCCTGCCAGAAAACGTATCAAGATAACCGCCGCCGGCGCGCTGGTTCCCATGAATCTTCGAACCACACCAGAATATTTACCCATTGTCGTCTCCTTGCCCGTCACATTTCGTCCGGCGGCGCGGTGAATTGCGACAGATCGGCCAGGCCAAGCTGATTTTCGATAGCCGCGATTTGGCGAACGGCTTTCTCGAAACCGTCTTCGCCGAATTGCTGATGCTCGATATCCTCGAATTTCTCGCCCATCTCATCCAACTGCTCTTCCGACATGGTTTGTTTCCAGGCGGGAAAGACGATGGTGTCCTCTCTGGCGGCGTGCGCGCGGTACATCCTTACGAAGGCCCGCATTGCCGAGGCCAGCCGCCGGGTGTCAACCGGGCCTTTGCCGTTCGTCGCGGCTGAGATATAGTCCGTGATTTCACGACCTCGGCGGTGTTGGGCGATAAGGACCGCGGGATAGGCGGATGCCTCGCCGCCCGCTTTGCTGACTGCGGGGAAGATATA
>CAYZAH010000104.1:0-9636 GCA_964475805.1 uncultured Pirellulales bacterium
GTGGCGACGGAGCTCGGCGTCAGTGATGAGCAAATCCAGATTTGGTTTGCGCAAAGTGTAGCTTCGCCTACGGATATACAACCGTACAAAGCATATACAAGGTTTCGAGCCGCAGCTATGATTCTGCAGGATGCCGACGGTAGTCATGTCGCCGCTCTGGCGCAGGTGATACATGATCTTGCTTCCAACACGGCACCGCCGACTGAAGAGCAAATGGCATCCATAGCTGATGCAATCGCACTCAACGCCGGAGCGAATAACCAATATGCCCTCGCAGGCGCATATCTTGATGCCCTCGCGGTGTATATCAGCTTCTTGACTAATGAAATGGGTTACTCTTCCGAGAAGGCGGTTCAATTTGTGATGGACAAATATGTTCTCCCACTGGCCGGGGGTAAGAATGGTGACGTCGTTGCTTATGTGGAGGCGAGATTGGGCGATCAACCTCCCGTCCCCGTAGATGACGACGTGCCAGCTAAACCGGGGAGTGAGAACACACTTATGGACGTCTTGCGGACCCGAGGGGTTTTATAAGAAGCCGTACAAGTAAGATCGAAGCTGTCGTCAGGGGTTATTTGAAGACCGGTTGGAAAACGGATATCGTCTCGTGATCCGGCTTGCAGGGGAGCATCACTTGTTGCGTTCTCCTGGCGGTTCTCCGCCAGGAGAGGCGGGCCAATGAGTACCGACGCGTATCCGGCAACGGGCCGACCGAGTCTTCACACCCTGTCGCTTTGGCAAGCTCATCAGACACCGCCGTAAACCGGCTGTCCGGTTCACTCAGATCGGTTGGACGAAAGTTCGTTTGCCCGGGCGAGAAGGGTCTTCGCCTGGGTTGGCTGAGGCTCATCCCCATATTTGTGATTGCCTAATCCGCTTGAGTCAGCCGTTGCCAAACAATCCGAAATTCCTTCCGAATTGTCTATTGGATGGATTGAATGAGCAATAGACACGTGTTTTTGGCTTCACACGGATTCTCTGCAGAAATGCTCAACGTCAAAACCTTAAGTTTGGGGACTTTTTGTCGCTTGATCTGTCAATCAACGTGAAGTATAAAATTCACATGACTGAAAAAGCAAAAATCTCAATTATTACCCCACGGTACGGGCAAAGCCTCAGAACTTTGCTTGCTTTCTCCTGTTTTGCAATCCTCACGATGCTGCCGCATCCTCTTGAAGCTGCCTCCTCAGAGCCTCGCACTGCACCAGGTCCCTTCGAGATCCGAATTCAGGCCGAAGGCAAACCTGTTGTCGGTGCCCTGGTGCATTTAGGTGGACGCTTCGCTGCTACCGCGAATGAAGGCAACGTCGTGTTCGATGGGGTGCCCGCCGGGGAGTATGAACTGACCATCGAGCACTGTGATTACGAGCGTCATGACCAACATATTCGGTTGCCCGCTGGTCAGCGTGAGGCTCTAGCAGTCACCCTGAAGTCCGCTCCGGTTTGTGATGTGCAAGGGACCGTGATTCTTGGTGATACTCTGCAACCAGTACCTGGCGCGCAACTGATCCTTGAACCGATCGATGTACGTGCATCTTCTCAGGGTGTTTTCAACCTTGCTACCGATTGGCAAGGCCACTTCCGAATCTTCAACATTCCGGAAGGGAGCTACCGTGCGCGTGTGCAAATGCAAGGTTGCCAAGAAGCCGTTTCAATAATCGCAATACCGCCGCAGGATGGAAAGTTGACGCTTCCCATCACGCGTACTACAGAATCGGGTGCACTTTCCCTGACAATAGTCGATTCCGTGAGCGGATTACCGGTTGTCGGGGCAAAAGTGCTCCTTGCTGAGGCGGCGCCTTTGGGGGAAATCGCAAGTGCGACTTCCACAGCCAACGGCACCGTGCGATTCGCCGACTTGGCTTTGGGGCAGCTCAATTGGAGCAACGAGACGGGATTGCTTCCTGTTAGCCGTGATCGCGCCACCGTGCGCATCGAAGCCGAGGATTATGAACCCACCAATATTCTGGTCACTTTGCGGAGCGGCACCAATCGAGTAGTACGCTTAAATCCAACGAGTGAACAAGTCGAGATCGAGCCTAACAACGGTCTGTCCGATGCTCAAGCGATCCGCACCGGTGCCCCCGTTCGTCTGCGTATTTCCGAGAACGGTGACCAAGACTTTTTTGTCTTGCACCTCGAGGAACCGACCATGTTGCGCATTGAAGTCGGTCCCAAAAATCCGATCGCGACGTCCGTAGCCTTGCTTGACAGCAGCGGTGCCGTCGTGGCAGAAGAGAATCGTTATCCTAACCAGACGCCCGTGATCGTACGTGGTGTACTGGCCGGAACCTATTACGTCCGAGTCACCGAATGGGGGAACAACGGTTCCTCACAGGAGTTTCTAAATCTCCTCGTCACGGCCGACCTGGCGGTCGATCCACTGGAACCCAACGACGATGCTGCTGGCGCTCGATTGTTGCGCCCCGGTGCACGCGCACGCGGTACCATTCTGCCTGCCGGCACGAGTGATTACTACCGCATCGAAATCGAGCGTCCCGGCATGGCACGTTTCTTCGTGCCGAAACATCCTCTGGACCGTGAGCTATTCGTACGCGACGAAGCCGGGGCGGTCCTCGGACGCCAAGCGGTCTATTCAGGGCAAAATCTGGATCTGCGAGTGGCATTGCATCGTGGGCGTTACACCGCCGAACTGGGCGAGTGGGGAAACAATGCTGAGTCGAGCGAACCGTATGAATTGTGTTTTGATTTTGCGCCTGACGATGGTATTCAGGATCCCGCGCGCGGAAAGCGTCTCTCAGCATCTCGCACGCTGGAGCCGGGGTCGTTGGTCGGTGCGACGATCGACCCACTGCAGGACGTTGACTTGTGGGCGGTGCCGCTGGACAGTTCGGGCCTTTTGCGTCTACGCGCGCGGGCTCCGATCGATCTCGAACTGCGGGTCCTTGATGAATACGGTCAGCCGCTGGCCACCGCCACTCGCTATGCGGGCCAGACGCTGGACCTTCTGTGGAGTGCACCTCAAGCGTGCATTGCCTGGATTGAAGTACGCGAATGGGGCAACAACAATTGGTCACCTTCGCCCTATACGCTGCGCGCCTGGTGGGAGCCTTGTGACGAATTGGAACATCTGAGCCGCAACGACTCGCTTGCCTGTGCGACGCCCGTCGAGCCTGGCGACGTTCTGCGTGGCAGTATCACGCCTTATAGGGACTGTGACTACTATCGAATGGATCTCGACCATCCCGGTTATCTGGAGGTTATTGGGCGCGGCCCGACGGACCTCACAGTCATTGTCATGGATAGTACCGGCAAGGGCCTATCCGACAGGAGTGTTTACCAAAACCAGAAACTTCACGTGGGCGCAGACGTGCAAGCCGGTCCGACCTTCGTGATGGTTCAGGAATGGGGCAATGATGGGCAGCACGTCGGAGCTTATCAACTCGAAACAAAGTTCTATCGTGCCGAACCGATGGAGCGAGAACCTCTTGCGGAGGACCCGATCCGCCGTCTCATCCTGGGGGAGACGCATTCCTTCACCATCGACCAAGTGAAAGACCGTGACCGTTTCCTTTGTGACGTGCCTTCGGCCGGGCCGGTGCACTTTCGTCTTGTCTCACCCGGCGACGTGAGTCTATCCGTTTTTGACGACCGCACCGGTGAAAAACTGACCTATCTCAACCAATATGCGAACTCGGCGGGGCACACCGTACGTCAAGCACAAGGTCCGACGCGTTACCGCCTTGAGGTTACGGAATGGGGGAACAACAACCGAACCACCTCACCGGCGTATGTGGTCGTCGACCAAGTTGACCGGCCGTTGGTGGCTGAAAAAATCACGACCAGTTTTGATGTCACTGATCCTACTCTGGTGACCTTCTCCCGTGAACCGTGGACGGCGGTCTCTGCAGCAAGCTCCGTGTCTGTGGATGCCGATGGCGATGGGAACGTCGATATCGAGCTTCCAGCAGGGGGCAGTGCCTCGGTGCGTTATGCGACCGAAGGCACTTATGACGCGAGTATAGTCTTCACAGGCGCTAAAGGGCAGCGCACCGTTTCAAATCTCTGGGTAGATGCAATTGGTCCACGCGAGCGCGTTGGTATGCACGTGCTTGTACAGTATCCGGTTGAAGGTCAGGTGGTAGAACACGACGGGCCCTGTCTCGCGCGTGCAATCAGCTACACCGGTGTTCCCGTGAAGCGCATTGAACTTGCCGTCGATGGCGTTCCAACTTCAGTGGCCTTTGCTTCACCCTACGGACTCGATGTCCCGTGGCAAAAGCTCGGCGCCGGCGAGCATGAACTCTCTTTTCGCGCCGTTGACGCTGTGGGCAACGCCGGCGACCTTAAACGTAACATTCGAGTTGCCGAGTATTTCAACCTATTGCCCGCCGACGGAGCTGTGCTTACCGGTGACGATCTCACGGTGAGTTGGGTGGGTTCCGAGTTCGGTGAGGCTATGGTCCAATATCGGCCGCAAGGCCAGGAAACCTGGACGACCGTAAAAGGCCCGAACGCACATCTTAAACGGGTGCGACTGGAAAGTCTTGAAGCGGGTCAAACCTATGAATGGCGCCCCGTCGGTGGCAATGAAATCGGCCCGCAACGAACGGCTACTCTGGTCAAAGGATTGGCCTTTGGCCGCCCGACCTATGGCGGCACCATTGCACGTGACTACGATCAACGTGTTTCCATTTCGGTGCGCAACCACGCTGAGGAATCCCAGACTGTGCGGCTCGAATGTGGGCGTCCGGAAAGTGAACTCATGTTGGTAGGTTTCGTCGGTGATGGTTCCGAAGGCGCACCGTTTGAGCTTGGCCCGGGGGAGGAGCGTGAGTTCCTTTTGGGTATCAGTGCTCAGGATGTGATTACCGAGCATCATCGTTTCCCCGTGCGTATCGCCTCGTCGCAAGGGTACTCCGATGAAGCTATGGTGGAGCTGTTCGTGCGTCTTCCGAAAGTGGAATTCGAATGGACCGACCTCGGTCCCACCGACAATGGTCTTGGCCGGCGCCTGCGGCTGGCCAACCGCGGCGACACGCTGACTGACTTCTGGCTGCGCGGTAGTAGTGCCGACGTCCTGGTTTCACCGGCGGTGGAACATGGTAGCTTTGCCGCTGGAACCGTCAGGGATGTGACGGTGCGGCCGCGACTGTATGAAGGTTTCAGGCAAATGGGTGGCGAAGTCATAGCTGGTGCCATGAGTGAGACCGCCGCGCAAGACGTGGCCGTGGCGCTGGAAGAAGGACAGAGTCTGTATGAGGTATCCTTGATTCCCGGTCATGCCGAAGGTAACTCGGCCCAGGATGCCGAGAGCCAGCTCTTGGCCGCGCGGGCTTTGAGCGGCTACTACCTCGATCCTTCCTACGTTGATTGGACACGGCGCGAGAATCCCGAAGACACCGACGGCGACGGCCGCGCCGACCGATGGAGCCAGAAGGACGAGTTGGAAGGCATCTTGTGGATCGGCAACGACACGACCGGCGATGGTCAGGTCGATTTCGTACAGGGTGACATTTGGTGGGATGGTCAGATCGACTATTCCGCCTTCCGCACTGAAGACGGTTGGGAACAAACCAATCTGGTCGATGCCTGGATGGAGATGGATTTCTCTCTGCCGTGGGCGCGCAGCGCTTACGAGAATCATGACATGGAAATGGTTCTCAACGGCCAACCCGTCGGCGGCTTCAAGGACCGGATTCCCGAAGGTAACTATTCCTTCAAACTGCCTGCGAGTGCTTTGAGCTTTACTCCCGAAGGTGTGCCCGGCGACAACACGATTGAGTTGCGCACCACGCACCTGCGCGGCGGCCACTATGTGGTTGGTTCAGCTTTCGAGCTGAAGATGCGCATGACCGGCACCAACGTCTGGGCCGCGGCCGCATCGGCACAAGAGGCCCGTGCTGAGGTCCTCTCTATGGAGGGGCTTACCGTAGACAAACCCGACTTCAGTGTTTCCTCCGGTGCGATGCGGATTGACGGGCCCGAGCAGCCGAAGGTTGGCGACAAACTCGTCATTAGTGTACCGATCCGCAATCTTGGCGCGGTTGGCGCACGTGAAGTACCGGTGGCCTTGCAACGCAGCGCACCAGGTGGCAAAGCGGTCGAACTGGCTCGCCAGTGGGTGGTTGATGTCCCATTGGTCGGAGAGAAGATAGTGAGTTTCCCCTGGACCGCCGGCGCCGGCGATCACACCTTATCCGTGGTCGTGGATCCGGATAACGAGCTGGGCGACTGGAGTGTGTCCAACAACACCGCTCTGGTGAGTTTGAAGGTCGCAGGGGACGATCAGCAACCCATATTGGCGCTCGAAGGTCTCGAACCCGATGTCGTGTTGAACGATAGCGTTTTTGAGTTCCGTGCATCGGCGGAAGATGACGCCGGTATCGCGCGTCTGGAAGCTGCGATTGACGACGGATTGTGGAAAGATGTTCCGGGTGAATCGGGACAGAGAACGGTTAAAGGCCTGCTTCAGCCGGGTAATCACCAAGTACGCGTGCGTGCTACCGATACTTCCGGCAACCGCGTCGAACGCGAACTTCCGGTGAAGGTTGAGATGCCGGTCCCTGACGTTGAGATACTCGAACCTGAGCAAAATGCAAATATCAACATGGATCGGGCGGCTGTGCGTATGAAAGTCGGTGCCGACGCAGCCAAAGCCATGGTGCGCGTCGATGGCGGCCCATGGATTAGAGCTCCTATCACAGACGGTGTAGCCGAGGCAAAAGTGCCGGTGGGCTACGGCCGTGGTGAAATCGAAGGACAAGTCGTCAATGACCGCGGTGTGCGTAATTCCTCCAAACGTCAGGTTCAAGGCACTTGGCAACCCACCCCGGGCGACGATGGTTTTCACCCCGACTTCGTCACAGATGATTTCCTGGATGTCGATGGTTTCGGTCCGATCGATCTCTTGACGGATCCCGATTTTCTGTTTGGTGAGCCGCACCAGCCGCAGGATATACCCACGCCCGGTGACACAATAGAACCGGAGGACACCAATGAAGTCCAGGCTGACGAAGGCAACGATGATGAGGCCTTACTCTCTCCGGGTCCTCCCCCACTCCGTTACACCGGAACTGCAGACAATGGTGGTGATGAATCACGAGCCTGGGCGCCTCCGCGCCCGGCGGGCGGGATGGTGGTCGCGCGAAGTCAGGAATCGAGTTGGTACTGTACCAACCGGCCAAAAATCAAGGTGCCTTTCCGCCTGCCGGATTGGCTAATGCGAAAAAGGCTGCCGCCACCCGGTACAGAGGCCTATACAAAAATGGTACAGGAACTCCTGGCCCAGTTGCGGGCTCAGGGAGTCGATACTTCGGGCCTGGAGCGTTTCCAGCGCTATCTCGAGCGCGCCTGTATGCAGCTCGAGCCCACCGAAGAGATGCCGGGTTGGCTCGAATCCGTCGGGCTCGGCGGGGGCACAGGTGTTAGCGAGACGGCTATCGAAACCCGCCGCGAGCAGATGCTCGAGCGCACTCAGGCCTGGTGGTTACGTCTGTTGGCCTCGGGGGACCCCAGACTGATCGCCGAGGGCCTGCGGGCCCGCGGCGACGCTTTCCGAAAATTCGATGAAGGTTTGCAGGGGGAGGCCCAGGCCGCCGCCGACATGGTCTTGGCCCACCAAACTTTGATCGAGGATCTGGCCGAGGGGTTGCCCTTCGTCGGAGAGAGCATGGACCTCTACGCCGTCGTCACTGGCGAGCGCATCCTCAACGGCCAGGAGATCAGCGACCTCGAGCGGGCTATCCGCGCCGGCGGACTAATCGCGCCCTTCGCTCTCGAGCAGCTATTCAAGCGATCGCGCCTGGCCCAGCGAGGTGCGGTCTACGCTACTGAAAAACTCACAGTGGTAGGCAAGTGGGGTAAGCAGACCTTGTCCACCTTAGCCGACATCCCGCCGGGAAAGATCGATGATTTTCTAAATCGTGTGGGCAAGGTGCTGACCACCGAGATATCCTACTCCCGGTGGAAGCTCGGTCGGCAGGCGGACAATGCCCGTAAGGTGTTCATGGAATCCGCGGAAGGGGTCGCGGATCTGGCGCGGCACGCGGACGAGATGGCCGAAGCGAGAAGGGTTATCCAACAGCTCGGTGAGACGGCTGATGACGTTGACTTCGAGAAGCTGGTCCTGGAGGGTTTTCAAACGAACAAGACTGCCCAGCGTATTATCAACAGCGAAGCCCCCGAGGCGCTGCGCGTTCGCGTTAACCAGGCTCTGCGTCGCGTCTATAACGACGTCGACGAGGCGGCTAAAGGCACGATCCACAGTATTATTAATGCCACCGATGACGAGTTAGCCACTCTTGCCGGACAGACGGGGCGCAGCGTGGACGATCTGAAGCGCTTCCGCGACCAGATCCACGACATCGCACGTCGAGAGAAACTCGATCCAAAGAAGTTGCGTATCTCCACTGATGACTTTAGCGCCAATCCGGGCTCAAAGGTGGGACGAGACCGTGACGTGACGTTCTTCGTCGACGACGCTGCGGGCAGGCACCTTTCCGACGTGCACCACGACATTTCCAAGAACATTTACGAGGACGAGTTGTGGCGCCGCACGCGGGGCACCGATGTACCGGGTCCGGGCGAGGTGGCGCGCCACGCTGAGGAACTCGACCAGATGGTGACCTCTCGCTGGCATCCCGAGGCCTACAACTCCGGTGACTCGAGCTTCGGTGACTTCCTCAATACCGGGCGTCCCCCGACCGCCACGCGTGTCGAGGACATCATCGATACGATGAACATCAAGTCCCAGCACTGGTGGCAGGCGGCCGCCAACGAGGTTGACCCAATCCTCAGATCTCAGAAGATAGGCGAGGGTATGCGCCAGGCCACCAAGCAATGGGACCGCATCATCGAGCCGCGTGTGGGCCGTTACCTGGGTGATGCTTCCGTAGCCTCCAGAGTGCGCATTCCTCCCGACCTGGAGGCAGGCATTGAGATCTTCCGCAAGGTCGAGCAGGGGCACATCACTCCACGCCAAGCTCAGGAAATGCTTAACACTCTGGGTATGACCAAGGAAAGTGTACTGACGAAGATGACCGGTTTCTTCGAGGCCGTCGAAAAGGACGTTGGTCATCAGTTCCGTCGCATCGGCGCCGCGCAGTTGGACGACGTACTACGCCAGAATCCATTTACCCCGGGCACGGTGGAGTGGGGCAGCGAGGCCCTCGGCCAGATCAACGGCGCGCTCAAGAGCGGCAAAATCAGCAGCGACGTCTTCATGGCTCGCCGTACTCAGGTGCTTAGTCAAATCCAGGCCAAGGTAGAGAAAATTGCGGTCGACGATGGAGCAGACGCATTCAGGGCTTTTGAGTCTTGGGTGGTCAGGGCCTTGACTGACCGTCGCATATCGAGATTGGAGGCCAGGGGGTTGCGGGAGTGGGCTGAGCAGAAGAGCCAGTGATTGTTTGAGCTGACGGATCATCAATGTCTGGGCGAGTAGAATTCTGGCATTAGTTCGAATACATTCATCTTTTCCGAGTGCTCTCGTGCATATTCGTCAAGCCGAGAGTGAAAGTCAGGCATTCCGAGACATTGTTCTTCAAGGTCTTCCCGTAGAGAATGTATCAATGCGATTTCACATGATCAGATCACGGTGTGGCGATCACAGCCCGGCCGGTGCTTTCTGAGTGGCTCATATTGCCATGTGGGCGCGACGCGTGTTTCTGTTTG
>CAYZAH010000105.1:0-9589 GCA_964475805.1 uncultured Pirellulales bacterium
ACGATGCAGATCGAGCCGAAGTACGAGGACGTGGTTGGCGAGGTGTTGGCTTTTCTGCTGGATCGAGCCATGCGGGCGCGGCGCGCCGGCGTGCCGAAGGACCGGATATTCATCGATCCGGGCATCGGCTTCGGCAAGACGCTGGAACATAATCTTCGGCTGTTGGCAAACGTCGAGCGGTTCGTCAATTCCGGCTACCGTGTCCTCGTGGGGACCAGCCGGAAACGCTTTCTGCGGACGATTGCCGGCAGAAAAGAACCCGTCGAGCGAATATTCGGCACTGCGGCCACGGTGGCGTTGTGCGCCGCTGCCGGCGTTTCTGTCGTCCGCGTTCACGACGTGGCCCAGATGCTGGACGTCGTGAAGGTAGCGAACTCGATTCGTGCGGCGAGGTAGTCACGGTTCATCATTCAGGAGCGAAGCCTTGTCGGATTTCAACATTCGTGCCGTTGGCCCTGAGGACGGAGATTGGGTCGCCGACTTTATCACGGAAAGGTGGGGCGCCGAATTCATTGCGGCCCATCACGAGGTCTACTACTGCAAGAATCTGCCCGGCTTCGTCGCAGTTCAGGCGGAGGAGCGAATCGGTCTGCTCACCTATGCGATTTCCGGGATCGATTGCGAAGTGGTCAGCCTCGACAGCCTGCGGCCTCGCACGGGCGTGGGGACGGCGCTGATCGACGCCGTTCGGGTGGCCGCTGTGGAATCCGGCTGCAAACGGCTCTGGCTCGTAACGACGAACGATAATATGAATGCGCTGCGGTTTTATCAGAAGCGCGGGTTCAGACTTGTGAAGATCAATAGAGATGCGATTGATTTCGCCCGGCGTCTCAAACCCGTTCCGCTGATCGGAGCCGACGGCATCCCGTTACTCGATGAGATCGAGCTGGAGATAATCCTGGACAGTAGTGACAAGTAAACATCTCGCCGACTTCCTGCATGGAGGCTCTTCAATGACACACTCTTCAAAACGAGCGACACTCTTCAATCGCTGTCCTGATTGCGGGTCCGGCGATGTATCATTCGACGGCATCAAAGAATTCTGCTGTCGAGCGTGCTCGTTCACGTTCTTCCACAATCCGGCTGCTGCGGTGGGCGTGGTGTTAGAATACGGTGATCGGATTATGTTCACGCGGCGAAGCCGGGAGCCCCAGAAGGGGATGTTGGACTTGCCCGGCGGCTTTGTCGATCCGGATGAGACCGCTGAGCACGCGGCAAGGAGAGAAGTCAGGGAAGAGCTGGATATGGAACTCGGTGAGCTGAAGTATTTAGGCTCTCAGCCGAATACGTATGAATACAAGGGCGTGGTCTATAAGACGTGCGATCTGTTTTTCTCTTGCAGAATCGACGCGCTCCCTGCGGTCTTCGACGAGAGCGAGATTGAAGAACTGGTCTTACTCGCGCCTTCGGAAGTCCCGCCTGAGCAGCTCGCGTTCGAGTCCGCAAAGACGTGGCTGCGCCTCTTCAATTATGGCACCATGTAGCTTTTTACTCGACGATCTCGGGAGAACCTCCTTCAGCGGAGTCGGGCGGTTGGGCGCCCGCAGTGTTTTCAAAGTAAGTTCCCTCGGTAGGTTTAGGCACGCGGCGGGGCCTTCGCATGGTAGGGCGGACTGTGCGGTGGATTGGGGGGAGGATTTGTAGTGCGGATGCGGCAAGACGGCTGTCGTGGTTGCGGATGGGCGCGGCCGGGCGCGTTTTCTGTGCAGGTGATTCCAGGAAAGGTCGGTCGGTATACTCGAGGCCGCTGTTTGTGGCCGCACCGGTGGATTTGACTAATCGAGCCTCGTCACCGGCTGGGCTACCGGGTTGACTCACGGATTTGTCGACATAGTCGGTGGTTACGACGACGACACAAAATGTCCCCAGGAGAAGCCCAGACGCAACGACGCTGACGAATATCTCTTTTGCCTTCATTTTGCTTTCCTTTCGGGCAAATCGAAACACTCATTCGGGATTTTGGCTCGTTCCGGCTACGCTCCTTCGGAGTAGGTGTTTTGCATAGGTGTGATTACGATTGGTGTTCTGATGCCGCTCGGCAGCATTTGATCCTGACGCGGTGTGATATCTATCACACCGATATCGCCCAACTCCGTTGTCTCAGAGCCGCCGTCATTAAGCGTGGCCCCGATATTGGTCACGTATCCCGACGACCATTGCGTTGTATCGCACATTGAGACGATTGTTCCATAGATTTGGGCGTTGCCGCGCACGTCTACGATGCCCCCGATAATCGCGCCGGTAAGCACGTTGTTTTCGCTTTGTTGCGGATTGGTGTTTCCGAGGTTAACGTTGAAATGCGGCGCGAGGATGGTCGCCTCCTGGAGGCCGGAGTCGTTGTTGAAGGTTGCTTCGCCCGTGAAGTAGAGGCAATTGTACTGCCATTTGAGGGATTGCGGCGTGTCCGTCACGATAGTTCCATCAAAGGTGCAATCCTCGAAGCGGACGTTGTTGTAATAACTGCTCGTGCTCTTGGCGCAGTCGATGTAAAGGACCCCTTCAAAGGTGCAGTTTCTAAACAAGGCGTTGTAGTTGTCCGGCAGGCGTGCGTTGGTGAACGTTTGGTTCTCGTAGACGTACCGCGTGAGTCTCCTGTTTGATGTATGACTCGGCGTTCCGTCTCTCGGCATGCTGTAGCCCCCCTGGTCCGACGCAGCATGGGGGAAATATTCGATCTCGCGAAGCGAGCTCGGACACGGAGGAATATCCGTCAAGCCGGAAAGATACATATCCGTATTGTAGTCGGAAATGTTCATCCCGGGCATGTCCTGGTCGGGCTGATCGTAGTTGATGCCTTCGTGATACCCCTGGATCTCATCGTCAGAGCTATGGTAACGGTCTTCGAAATTCGTTCCCAATGGGGCACCGTTCGCGTCGATGGGGTTTCCGTTCGCGTCGAGGGTTTCCATTTGATAGCCATGACTCTCTATCTGGTCGCGGGTCAGTATAGTATTAATCGTACCGAGAATTGCGGAGTCGCTGGTCATATTGAAAGGTGAGATTTCCGGGCGGTCCCAACTGCTGAAGATATCCCCGTGGATCGTCGATTGTCCGGTGAGCCACATTCGCCCCCGGCTGGCGATGGCGTATTTCAGGACTTCGTTGTCCTTCGTAATCGCCATATTCACACTCGCCAGCCGCGTGATCTGCCCGTCACTGCCGACTCCTTGAAGCTCGATGGTGCGGGTATCGGTTCGGGTGAACCGAACCTGGAAAGAGGCGTTTGTCGCTCCGAGATCGACGGACGGCGAAGTGATTTGACTCGTCGTTTGGTTTGCTTGTCCATTGATCCAGGATTGCCCCTGGACTTGGGTGCATAACGCGTTCCACGCAGCGTCGGCTTGTGCGTCAGTGACGGTGTTTTCAGCGGTTTCACCCAGATTTCCAAACGTTTGGGCGATAATATAACGTCCGCACTCCAGGCCGGATTCGGCCGCCGACAAAGCAGCGTTAATCTTGTGGTGATTCGAGGCGAGCTCGGCATTGGTGGATGCCATCGTGGCCATTGAAACAGCCAGCGCGGAGAACAACAACAGGAACAACATCGAGACGATTAGAACGGCGCCTTTGCGCTTCGGTTGAATTGACTTGGTTGTGGGTTGCATTCTTTCCCCCCTTCCAGGAAAAGCCCCCCGTTTGGTATACAATTCGGAACTTCTCTATCCGCTAATCAAAGTATATGAAACAAGCGGGGCAAATACAAGAGTGGGGCGCAGACTTGGGCGTGCCTCGTACCGACGCGAGGAGATGACGAACGTCCGAATGCCGAGACTAACGGCTATTGTGCAAGCTCGGAGTATGAAGCGGGATCGTACCGCAGGATTATCTGGGGCACGAATCCGGCCGGTATGTCTTCGATCCCCGAGCGGTTGAAGCAAAGGTCGCTGTTGCCCGACAGGGACGATTCTTCGCTGGAGTAGTTGATGATCGAGCCGTTGATCGTTCCTCCCGCGTTGCCGGAGAACTCGATGCCGTTGCCGGCTATTGCGCCGCTGAGGCACGTGAAGTTGCCTCCGAACGCCAAGTGAAACCCCGGCGCGATGACGAAGGTACCCGTCTGTTCTCGCAGACCGGCGAACTGCGCCTCGTCCGGTAAACTGCTTATGGGAAAGCTCTCGACGTTGCCAAGGAAGCTGATACGGTTCGTCCCGGAATCGTCCGTCCAATCGCCGTCGCCAACGACGATGGCGGTCACGTCGACGTTTCCCGTGAACGTCACGACGTTGGGCGTCTCCACGAATGCGACGCCTCGGATGGTCACGTTTCCGGTGAAGGTGGGGTTCGTTCCGGCTGCTATTCTTATATTCTCGAACGTCGCATCAGCGGAGGTGTCGGTACTTGCGTCTACAGTGTTCGTAACGTAAGGCTCGAAGACCGCCGGAACGGGCTCCGGAAATTCCGCCGGTGGAGCGCCGAACTCGACGTGATTGTCTATGGCGTCCTGACCCGTGTCACCGCCGATGCCGGCGTTGCCCCCGTGGATATCGACGGCGGCGATCGGATTGACGATTTTTACATTGCCGGCTATCTGCGAATTGCCCGTCACGGTCAGGGCCAGGATCGAGTCTTCGCTTTCGATATAGGCGTTCGACTCGACGGATATGTTCGCTCCGTCAAGCTCGACGTTGCCGGATAACGACAGGGGGCCCCGGGATGCCACGCCAAAGTCGAAAACCGTGTTGGCCCTGTTTCCAAACACGTAGTCGGCTCGTATCGTCCGGGTGATCGATCCGCACGTCCCGGTTACATCGACCTGGATCGTATCGATGTCCGGTTGTGAGATCGTGGCTGAGAAGTGCCGGTCGGTCCCGGAATCGAGTGTGACGTTTGGAATACTTATCGTCGAGCCGTCATAAGAAGCGGCTACATTTGTGACGGATGCGTCGCTTAGCTCGCTTTGAAGACTGGCTGCCAACTGACTGAACCTCTCGGCGGGCGCCGTCGAGCCTGATATCGAGGCCCGGCTGAGCCAATAGCGAACGACTTCGAGTCCGGATTCCGCACAGGACCTGGCGCTGTCCGACTGGCACTGGTTTTGTGCAATACACACGTTTTTGGTGCTGAATTCCGCCATGCTGACGGCCAATGCAGAGAAAATCACAAGAAACACCATGGACAGGATAAGCACGGTACCTTTGTACCTCGGGCGCATTGATTCTTTCATTGGTTTTCCTCCCCCTCTCAAGAAAAGACCAAATCCGAGACAGGCTCTTAGGAATTGGCAGTATCCACCGTATAAATTATAACACAGAATATGTAAGAGGCAAAAATCAGAGTGCGAGAAACCGACCTCGCTCAAATCTCATGTTCGTGAGACTCCGCTCACGGAGTGCTCTCGCAGCATCAGAGTCGCTCAGCCTATCATGTCAGCATCCTGTTCTGCAAAGTAGGAACTGCGAGCGAACGGTGCCGAATAGACCCAGGAAAATCCCAGGTCGTATGCTTTTCGCTTCCAATCCTGGAACTTGTCGGGATGGATGTATTCGATCACGTCGAGAGAGTCCTTGGAGGGTTTGAGGTACTGGCCTATGGTGAGCCGATCGCACCCGACGGCACGTAAATCACGCAAGACCCGCTCGACCTCGGCGTCCGTTTCGCCCAACCCGAGCATGATGGACGATTTTGTGTGAATGTCCTTGTAGGCTTGTCGGGCCATCCTAAGCAGACTTAGAGATCGTTCGTAGTTACCACCGGAGCGCGCCATAGGATAGAGCGATGGAACCGTCTCGACGTTATGAGCGAACACAAAAGGTAACGACCGCCCCAAAGTCGCGATGGCCTGCTTCTCATGGTCGAGGAAGTCGGGCGTGAGCAGCTCGAACCTCATGTCCGGGCATTGTTGCCTGACCGTATCGACACAAAGACGAAACTGGTTTGCCCCGCCGTCCGGCAGATCGTCGCGATTGACGCTGGTGATGACGAGGTATTTCAAGTGCATTGCTTCGGCCATTTGTGCCAGGCGGGACGGCTCCGTCGGATCGGGCGGGGTTGGCTTGCCGGTGGCTACAGAGCAGAATTTGCAGTTACGTGTGCATACGTTGCCCAGGATCAGGACGGTAGCAGTGCCTCGGGACCAGCATTCGCCCCGGTTTGGGCAGTTTGCATGAGTGCATATCGTATCGAGATTCAGTGTGGTCAGGACGCGCTCGGTGTGTTGAAACGAGCCGCCGGCTGATAGACGTCTCCGCAGCCAGGCAGGTAAGGTCCCGGGTCTCTTCGTGCGGACATGTGAATCGTGGCTACCTTTGTGGTCCATCATCTGTCGCCTGACAGGTGTGTTTTGAGCGATAGCGTCAGACGCTTCTTGACCTCCGTCATGGAACATCGATTGCCCGTCTCTTTCAGGACGGACGTCATCTCGACGTCGTCCAGCCCGCACGGCACGATGGAATCGAAAATACCCAAATCGTTGTGGATATTGATGGCCATGCCGTGGTAGGTTGTCAGTCGGGAGACCCGCACGCCAATGGATGCAATCTTGCGGTCCTCGATCCACAGCCCGGGAGAGCCGGGTTTCCTGGCACTCTCGACGCCCAAATGTCTCAGTAATTCTATACCTATCAGCTCCAGTTTCCTTATGTAGTCGCTGATACAGAGGCCCAAAGGCGGCAAGTAAAGGATCGGGTAGATAACGAGCTGACCCGGATTGTGGGCGGTCGTGCCGCCGCCCCGTCGAACGTCCACCACGTCGATACCGCTTCGCATCAGATCGTTTCGGTTGTCCAACAGCTTGTTGCGGCTTTGGCGAGCGCCCAAGGTGATCACGGACGGATGCTCGACAAGAAGGACCGTGTCGGGGATTCTGCCCTGTTTCCTCTCCTCGCACAGTGCGAATTGGACTTCGAGCACCTTGCGATAGTCGGTTAGGCCGCAATCGCAAACTTGCAGCGCAGCACAAACCGTGGTCTCGTGGTCGGCGGATTGTAGACCTGAACTCATCTTGACGCCTCGTTCCTTTGACGGATTTTTAACGGCATTCATTATAGCGGTCAGCGGTGTGTAGTGCACGGATTTTCCGGTTGGGTGGTGGGCACAAAAAAGCAAAGACTGACGAGTCCTGGGAATCGTCAGTCTTCACTCCTCTCTTTCATTGCCCCGCCGGCCAGACGATAGCGATCCTATATTATAGTCCGCCGGAATGTCGTCGGGCCGGTGTGGTGAAGCTCATTCGAAGGCTATTCCAACGCCGATCTCAGCATTTTCCAGCAAACTTGTTCGGTCCACTCTGACAATCTGGCCGCTCTTGATGCGGGCGAATTGTCCCTTCTCCTTGGCGAGGGCCTGGGTCCGGGGGAAATTCACTTCGACGATGCCGCCGGTCCGGACCGGAGCCGTTATCGGAAGGACGATGAAGACGCCCGTCCTGCTGATATTGCAGCTTCGACCGACAACGAACCGATTCGCTTCAGGTATCCAAACGCTGACAGGCCAGCTCACGCTGCTTCGGCTGTCTCTGCGCTGTTCAGTAAGAGCCTGCATAGTCCACTTCTCCTTAAAAGCATTCCATCAACCATACTCCTTATCGGCTACGTTAACATGGATAGATTAGAATAAATGGAGAAGATAATGCGTTTTGTAGGAAATATAACGCGGTACCTTCTCCGGGTAGTGTGACCGCACCTATTATCGGATGTGTGTTTGCAGAAGAACACTTTGGGAGTGTCATGGGTTTAGATGACACGGGGGTCGTTGCCAAGATCTGTTTGTGAACAATGGGAGGAGTTGTCAAGGCGGCGGCGCAGACAGGCGATATAAGGACGGTGATCGCCAGAGCTTGGTCGCCAGCCGTACGAGAGGATGACAAAGGCAGGCGTTCAGCCCCCATTTATGGCGTCTGAGCGCGGGCGAGGCATCGTCTTTCAGGCATTTTTTCATGAAGATGCGGGTCTTTCAGCGGAAGGCTCTTGACAGGGACGTCGCAAATCTGGTACAAACGAACAGTAGGAGCTTTCCGGTTTTGTCTTTGGAGACATGCGATCTTCCGCTACGAGCAGGGGATGTTAGATGAGGTTTCTGGAGGCGTTAGCGTGGTCATGCCAATTCTCCATCAGGGTGGAGATCGCCGATATTCAGCAAGCAGAACGCGTCATCCGGTACGTGGCCGGGGCGCGCCCGTTTTATGACGTTCCTTTTTGAAGGAGGACTATCATGTACAGAAGACTGGTCTTTCTAATGTCGCTGTTCGTAATCTTGGGTGTAACCGGAGGTGTCGCGAGTGCGGACCTACTGGCGCAATACACTTTTGAAGATGGAGCGGCTACGGATCTTGTTGGTGGGTTCAACGGTACCTTTAACGGGGATGCGAAAGTCATTGCTAACCCGGATGGTGGTCAGAGAGGGATGGTATTGTCCCTTGACGGTGAGGGCGATTACGTTCTCATTCCGAAGATTGCCGAGAGCGTTGAGTTTACGTACGCCATGTGGCTCAAGCAGGCGGAGGTCAAGAGTGGGTTGATTTCGCTCATTACACACACCTCATGGGCGTCGGGATCCGTTCACTGGGGACTCAATAACGGTCAGCCCAAGATTGGGATTAGCGGAGCAATAACACCCGATGGAGATTTACTCGGTCCCGATCCTGTCCCGGCGGATGGATGGCACCACCTTGCTGTTGTCAAGTCAAGCACTTTGTTGCTTCACTACGTCGATGGTGTAGAGGTTGCACGCAGAGAGCTCACTCAGTCGGATTCGGTTATTCTAGGCGAAGCGAAGATCAGTGAATGGGACGGTACCAGGCACTTTCATGGTTTGATGGACGACATCCGTATTTATGATAATGCTCTGGCAGAGGCGGAGATTCTCAGCGCGATGGAAAGCAAGCCGTGGCCCTATGCCTACGGTCCCAGTCCGGCCGATGGCGCCATGCACAATGACACGTGGGTGACGCTGTCCTGGAAGCCAGGCGCGCTGGCGATCTCACACGACGTGTTCATGGGCGAGAGTCTCGATGCGGTCACCAATGCTACGACGCAGAGCGACCTGTTCCGAGGGAACCAGGCATCAACCTTCTTTGTGGCGGGCTTTCCGGGATATTCTTATCCCGATGGCCTCACACCGGGAACGACCTACTACTGGCGCGTGGACGAAGTGAACGAGTCAGATCCGAACAGCCCGTGGAAAGGGGACGTGTGGAGCTTCTCGGTCCCGCCGAAGACGGCCTATGCTCCCGTTCCGGCCGACGGAGCACAATTCATCGACCCCGCTAATGTGACGCTGAGCTGGACGCCCGGTTTTGGGGCGATGCTTCACAACGTGTATTTCGGCGACGACTATGACCAGGTCAACAATGCCGCTGGAGGAGCGCCGCTGGGGACGACGACCTACCGGCCCGGCCCGCTCGAGGCGGGAAAGGTCTACTATTGGCGGGTCGATGAATTCGATGCGGTCCAGACGCACAAAGGCGAAGTCTGGATGTTTACGACGCCGGGGGCGGTGGGCAATCCACGTCCTGCGTATCAAGCCACGGACGTCGGAATAAACGCCACACTGAGCTGGACGCCGGCGGATAGCGCCGCTTCGCACGAGCTTTACTTTGGGGCGGACAAGGAAGCCGTGCGAACTGCCGATGCCGGTTCGCCCGAATACAAGG
>CAYZAH010000106.1:0-9548 GCA_964475805.1 uncultured Pirellulales bacterium
AGAACAGCACCGTCGAGACGTACCGCATCGCGTGCCGAGTAGCTTGACTCAGCGTGGAATCGTTGATCTTCAACATGAAACTGACAAATGGGACGATCATCAATATACGGAAAATCGTAATCCGGGTCGCCCAATTCAGCTTTACAGCCATTGTCCTATTCCACGAAAGCAGACTATTTTCTTGTGTATCACACTCGCCTGAGCAGCCTCGACGAAAGCTGCAAATAGCGCCATCGCCTCCCGGGACCACCACGCGAGCCGATTCGGCGGGGGACCATACTACGCGGGAAACGGCTGCTTGGCAAGGACTCGGCCTCGGTTTTCAGAACACCTGAATGGCGGAGTAGACAAGCGCGGGCCCGACAAGCGAGAACGATACGTTTTGCCGACTCAAATTTGCTTGCCTCGATGAAACGTCGTGATATAATCCAGCCGTAAATCGAGGATAAGACAATGGCGGTACTCAATGTTAATATCGATCACGTTGCCACGATTCGGCAGGCTCGGCTGACGGATGAGCCGGACCCGGTTTGGGCGGCGGCACAATGTGAGCTGGCCGGGGCGAATGGAATCACCGTTCACTTGCGCCAGGACCGGCGACACATCTGCGACCGAGACGTGCGGTTGCTCAAAGAAACCGTCGCTTGCAAGCTGAATCTGGAAATGTGCATGGCCGAACCGATTGTGAAGATCGCTGAAGAAATTCGGCCCGACCAGGTGACCCTGGTGCCCGAAAAAAGGGCCGACCTGACCACGGAAGGGGGGCTGGACTGTGCAAGCCACAAAAGGCGTCTGGCCGAGGTGGTCAAGAGAATGCACAAGAAGCATATCCTGGTGAGCACTTTCATCACGCCCGATGCAGAGCAGATCGTCGCTTCAGCTCAGACGGGTTGCGACGCGGTTGAGTTACATACCGGTATGTACGCAAACGCCAAAGGCCCGACCGCTGTTAGGAAAAGGCTGGTGGAGCTGGAGAGAGGCCGCGATCTTGCGACGGAGAACAAACTGGTGGTTCACGCCGGTCACGGTTTGACGTACCGTAACGTTACGAGCGTGGCACGTATTGACGGGCTGTGCGAATTCAATATCGGCCACAGCATTGTAGCGCGAGCGGTCTTCGTCGGAATAGGCCCGGCGACCGCCGAAATGATACGACTGATCCAAAATGAGTGAGCTAAAGTGAACTAAAGTGAGCTAAAGTAAGCGGTAGTAAGTCACAGCGAACGTCAACTTCAGGCACTTTAGTCACTTCAAGCTTCAGGCACTCTCACATAGGAGACAAACATGTTCACAGGAGCAATGGTGGCGCTGGTGACGCCTTTCCAGGGGGGTGAGATAGACTTTCAGACGCTCGATGAGCTGATCGAGTTCCAGTTGGAAGGAAGTATCGATGCCTTTGTTCCGGTGGGTACGACCGGCGAATCGCCGACCCTCAGCCACGAGGAGCACAAGCTCGTCATGGAAAGAGTGATCAAGACGGTGGGCGGACAGGTCCCGGTGATCACGGGCGCGGGATCCAACAGCACGGCCGAAGCCATCGAATTAACGGCGTACGCGAAAAGCGTGGGCGCCGACGCCACGCTCCAAGTCTGCCCCTACTACAACAAGCCCACTCAGGAGGGTTTCTACCAGCATTTCAGAGCCATAGCCGAACAAGTCGATCTGCCCATCGTGCTCTACAACATACCCGGCCGATGCGGAGCCGGTATGACTCCCGAAACCATCGCTCGATTAGCCGAGGTGGAGAATATCGTCGCGATCAAAGAGGCGACCGGAAGCCTCGACCAGGCGAGTGAAATCGCGGCGAGATGCGACATCACCATCATCTCCGGTGACGACTCGCTGACGCTCCCCCTCGCTTCGATAGGCGGCAAGGGTGTGATCAGCGTCGTGGCGAATATCGTGCCCGCTGACGTGAAAGCCATGACGGATTTGATCCTTGAAGGAGACCTGGTCTCAGCACGCCAGTGGCACAAGAAGTTGTTCGTCCTTTGCAAGAGCATGTTGACCCTGGCCACCAACCCAATCCCGATCAAGGCGGCGATGGGGATGCTGAATATCTGTTCGGAGGAACTGCGTCTGCCGATGACACCGCTGGAGCGGGACAAGAGAACCGTTCTGAAAGACACGCTTGAAGAATACGGCCTGCTCACCTAACGGGAGGTCTTTGTAGATGCAGTGAGCCGGTCGGAGTCTCTTATGGACAAAGAATACATGAAGCGACTTGCCGCGGATCCGAACTTTGTCGCCGGCATCCACAACTACTGCGACTGATGGTGCGAACACTTCCCGCACCAGCGGGATGAGATTCTCGACGTTCTCGTGCACATCGAGCGATTACGCAGAAAGGCACGGGCTGAGTTCCCTGACGCAATGGTGTTCGTCCGGCCCGGACTTGATTAGTCGCGATGAATTCCTGATAGTCGCCTCTGAGCGGGTCGGACCACTCAAGGAGCAAGGAAGGAGTCGGTCGCGCAGGAGGGCACTTCGCAACCCCGATATACATCCGTATCCTGCAAAGTGAAGATGTCATCGGCACCGATGAGGCGCGTCTTCCTGTACTCGATGCGCCCGTCACCAAACAGAACGTTCTGCCCACGGCGTTTGTGGTTGATGCTGTTCACAGTCAAAAGTTTGGGGGTGACACGCACCTGAAGTGAGCCATTGTAGTCTTTCGGCATCTGTTCGAAGAGCGGATTCCAGTCTGCCATCAGGACTTTTCTACACAGCAACTTACCATCTTGTGTCCGATGGCAGCTTATTCGGAAGCTGTAGGTTATGCAGCTTCGACTGGGGAAATCCTTGTAGGTCTGTATTTCGGCGGGCGTCAATTCGGGAGTGTCGGCAGATTTGCTACCGGGACAGACAAAATCGCTTAGCTTAACGTACTCGCCCTTGACCAGGAGATACATGTTTCGAGTATTTGAATGGTTCTCCTCGCCTTGAGCACCTACCTTCCACCAGGGATCGCCGGGCGCCGCCGCAAGGGTGGGCGCTTGTCCATCGTGATCGGACACGTATTGGCTCAGACCACGAAAAATGCTCCCCATCTGCATGCTGCACTGTTGGACGCGAGAGTTGTAACGAAGGTAGCTGAACGCCGTCAGGAAAACGCTGCCCGCGATCACGAATACGGCCGCCATTGCCAGCCTTCCGCCCAATCCCAACAAGAGTTGCCTTCCTCTACCAACTGGTCTAGCTTGCTCACTGGCCAACAATTGCCGAAGACGATCCTGACTGGCGCTGGCCGCCTCAGTGAGCCGCTGAACCGTCCGTTCAGCCAAAAAATCCGGACAAGGCCCTGGTTCCAGCGCATCCAGGAGGGTGAGTGTCGCTTTGAGTTTGGAATGGATTTCCTGAGCCTGCTCATTCGAAGCGATCAACATCTCGGCTTCAGCAGCCTGCTCCTGAGACGTCAAACCAATAGAATGATCAAACAATAGCTCCTTCTGCTCGGTGGTAAGCGGAATCATTTGTGCTCTTTGCTCCCGTTCGATGCCTTCCACTCTTTAGCAAAACGGCCCACAGCCGTATGTAATCTGCTCTTCACCGTACCGATAGGTATACCGAGAATCTCGGCCATTTGTTTGTAAGAAAATCTTTGAAAATATGCCAAAACCAGGATTTCGCGGAGATTTTCGGGCATCTCTTCCACGATCCGGGCAACGCGGGCTGCCGTTTCGTTCCGCTGTAGCTCTTCATAAGGCATTGTATTATCGGCAGTAACAGTATTGAGCATGTCGTCGAACGACAGTTCCTGGGAGTCGGCCATCGTGCCGATCTGGACCGCGGACGTTCGCTGCCATTTTCGGAGAGCGTCTTTCGCCTTATTCGCGGCTATCGTGAACAACCACGGGCGTAACGGCCGGCTCGTGTCGAAACTCGCCCGGCTGGAAAACAACTGCAAGAACGTCTCTTGAAAGACGTCCTCAACGAGATCCTGGCGGTTCAGGAATTGCCGAAGAAATGCGTAAAGACTGTTTCTATAACGATTTACAAGTTCTCGAAACGCATCCTCATCCCCGGCCGTGTAGCGCGTAAGAAGCTCGGCGTCGCTTAGTTTCTTCAGATTGGCATTCATTAGTCGGTCACTCAAAATCGCGCAGACAACCTTCAATTATATTCGACAGCCTACAACAGTTGAAGGTCCAAACTAAAGTAAATTCTCGTTCATTCAATGAGGAAATTCCTTCCATCGCATCAAAAATTAGGGATTACTTGCGAAAAAAGTACCAAATCATGCCTATCCATTCGTGAATAGCGCAACTGCTCCGGGCCAAAGTGTCGGCCGAGGGGATGTAACTCTTGGGATTGCCCCAATCAGGAAAGCAAAGGTGGTTCACGGGAATTGGAACAATCGTATCGCGTGGGAAATATCGTCGAAACACTTTGACCGACCGCGGCATGTGAAGAGCCGAAGTCACGAGGCCGATCCGCCTCGGTTGCGCTGAGGGGAGCGCCTTTGCCAGCAGGGCGGCGTTCTCCATCGTATTGAGTGACTCGGTTTCAGTCACAATCCGGTCGCCCGGTACTCCGAATTCCAACGCCAACGCCTGCATCACCTCGGCTTCACTCTTGGCACCCGGCTCCGGGCCACTACCACTGAAAGCAAGCGTCTCGGCGCCGCTTTTCTTGAATACCCGAACACCATTGCATACACGCGAGTAAGCAACGCCGCTGGGTTCCGGAACCTTGCCAAATCCGCCGAACTCATTCATACCGCCACCCAGAACAGCCACGACGTCCAGAGTGGACAAAACCTCGTCAGAAGGCACCTCGTATTGGTGTTCCAGCGAACAAAGAAGTAGATCCGACGCCGGCTTGGTGCTCAGCACAAAAAGTACGAACATCCCCACGAACAACGCAAACCTCCCGAGCTTGCGCCGCTTCTTTCTCTCGGGCCGGCGCGTAAGGACCAAACCCAAGACCATTAGCGCCAGGATCCAAACGATTGGAGCGGCAAATGATTTCAGCAACTCGATCATGCCGTGCAACCATCCTTTCTAAAATACTCCCAAGTTCTGCGTACGTATGTGGCCATCCTACACAACTCGGGCCTCGAAATCCACTGTGACCTCCGGCAAGCAACATTCAACTCATTACGCGACGGGGTATTAAGGCACTTCTTTCTTGACATTCCGGGTGCAATAATATAGAATAGTTACGTGCAATAGGAACGGATAGTATGGGACCCCACGGCTCCCATCGCCTGAGGTCCAGAATGGAGGTTCCTCACAAGACCATGCACACTGCTTGGGATGAAAACACAGCGTCGGATGGTTGAGGAAAGCATAGTTGGCATGGGAACTCCGTTCGATACGTACTCCTATCTCTTCCTGAGTCTGTCTTTGCTTGTCATCGCTCTTCTCGCCTTAGCTGTTTGTCCCCGGCCTCTGAAGGCCGCCGTTTTGCTCTCAGGACTGTTTTCCGTCCCAAGCGCGCTTGCCTCGGTGGGGTTCGTTCCCTCCTATTGGGATCCTATCCGCGTGGCTGAATTGTGGATCGGCCCCGAGGACGCCTTGTTCTCGTTTTCCACGGGCATTATTGCCTTCTCGATGGCACTTTGGCCGATTCGCAAGCGCGTCCGCATTGCCTTTCAGCCGAGGTCCATCTTCTTCCGCTTCGTGGCATGCTACGCGAGCGGGACCGTTCTCGACAATTTCTTCCTGTACGTGCTCCATCTTGGCCCGATGCAGAGTGCTCTGCTTACCATTGCCGCCATAAGCCTTGCCCTTGCAATCACCTGCAAACCGATGATAATACTGTCAATTTACGGCGCCGTTGCTTTCACATGCTTCTATACGCTATGTATGAAGGGCATATTCTCGTTGTTTCCGGGATTTCTCGACCAGTGGAACCTCCCAGCCCTATGCGGCGTTCTCGCGCTGGGCGTCCCCCTGGAAGAAATCGCCTGGTCCATCGCCTGCGGCGCCGCTTGGCCCATGATTACCGGGTTCATTCTGGATCTTCGTATCGCCAGGGAATTGCCGCAAACTGTCGGAACACACTATCGCCGACAAATACTGATCGGAAACGATGCCTCGATGACGGGTTCATGAATGTGGTAGACCATCCTAAGATCAATTACTTTCATACCACGGCGGACATTCGGAGTTATCGCAGACGGCGCCACGATCTTCGTCACGACGAGTAAAGATGACTGAAGTGCAGAAAACTGCTGATTTCCTGTCTCGACGATGCCGTCTGCTCGCTTTTTTGACCATTGCCAGCGCGGTCATTCCCGTATTCTATCTTCCGGGCCTGCACTTTGACAATTCCGTCACGATGTGGCTGGACCAGGACAGCAAACCATTCCAACAGTACCGGGCCTTTCTGGATCGTTATGGTTCCGACGAATTCATTCTCATTGTACTGGAGATGAACGACCCTTTTTCCGACGAATCCCTGAACCTGCAAAGAGAGCTGGCGCAACAGTTGGAGACAGTCAACGGTGTTGACCAGGTATTCGCGCTGCCACACTATTTGAGCGCCGTTTGGTCCGGCAGATCGGGCTGGGAGAAAGCCGGACGACCTACAAAAGACCTTCACAGTTTCCTGATCGGTCCTAAACAGAGAACCGCCGGCGTGTATGTTACACTCGATGCCCATACAGACCCCACGTCCAAACAAGATGCGGTGGCCGAGATCGAGCGAGTCACGCGAGAGTTATGTCGCGGAAAGGCGAAACCTCACCTGGTGGGGATGCCCGTATTGAACGAAGCGCTGAACCAGGCCGCTCAGGCGTCTTCAGCGAGGTTCTTGCCGCTGGCTGTTTTCGCTTGTGTCCTCACCTTGGCGGTATCTCTGCGTAGCTTTCAAGCGATGGCGGCCGTGATGATCTCGATTGTCGTGACCGCCACGTGGACGACGGGACTGATGGCCATGACGGGCAGGTCGTTGAACATGATCACCGTCGCTCTGCCGGGGGTTCTTTGCGTGTTGGCTCTGGCCAACGGTATCCATGTCGCCTCAGGATTCATCACCGAGCTTCCACACACGCCTGACAAACGTAACGCTATGCGTTTGACGCTGGCGCGGTTGATCAGCCCCGCCATCTTCACAAGCGGCACGACCGCCATCGGCTTCAGCTCGCTGGCGCTGTCAGGAATCCAACCGATCACGGAGATGGGGATCTACATGGCCATCGGCATCGCGATCTCGTGCTGGTGCAATCTCGTCATCGTCCCCGGCCTGCTTCTCTTGCTGCCCATGCACGGCTCGGTCCTCCGGGCGCCCAAGCCTCATTGGAGCAGCCGGTGTGGAGCGTTCGTGTCCAGCCGCAAGTGGTCCGTCAGCACGGTCGCTTTTGTGGCGACAGCCGTTTTCCTGGCCGTTTCAACTCAGTTGAGCAGTGAATCCAACGCGCTCGAGTTCTTTCCCCGGCACGCCCGTATTGTCGATGATTACGACTTTGTCGCACAGCACTTCAGCGGGTTCTCCACGGTCGAAATCGAAGTCGAATGTCCTGAAAGCAAAATCAATGAGACTCTTCGGGCCATGGACGCGATGCAGAAGGAGATCGAGAAGCACCCCGCGGTGGCGAGAATCGAGCACCTCGGTAGACTGAAGCAGCTTAGCCGGGCTTTGTCACAATCCAGCCAGGGACGCACGATAGGAGCCACGAAGCTGATCTCGAAATTGGCAACCCAGTTCGCAGCGACTCAGGACGGCCGTGTACACCTCCGCATGTCGGTATTGGTCAAAGCGATGGCCTCTTCGGACTTTGCCTCCATTATCGAATGCATCAAGCGGCCGGCCACTGAGTACTTGCCCAAAGAGACAACCTGGCATCTAACTGGAATTGTGCCGCTGTTAATGAATGTCGAACGTCAGATCGTTAAGACTCAAACGAGATGCTTTCCGGTCGCGGTCGCCGTGATTCTTTCGATGATCGGGTTGCTGTTCAGATCATTCCGTGCCCTGATCGCATCGATTGTGCCGAACGTCTTGCCTATTCTGGCCATCCTTTCGTTTATGGTCGTTCTGCACATCCCCTTGGACCCGGCGACCGTCATGATCGCCACAATTGCGATAGGCATTTCCGCCGACGACACGATTCACTTCCTGTCCCGGTACAAGCTCCACAGAGGCAAAGGGCTGAATCCCTCCGATGCGTCGGGCGCGGCTTTGAGCGAGATGGGACGTGCCGCCTTTTTCACCTCGGTCGTCGCCGCGGCTGGATTTAGTATCCTGGCATTATCGGAGTTTCCACCTATGGCCTGCTTCGGCCTTCTCACCGCCCTGACAATGCTGATGGCTCTGCTGGGCGATATCTTCATCTTGCCAGCTATGTGCAACCTGGTCGGCCTTTGGCGAAAAAAGAGATGACTCGGACCGTCCTCTATATCGTCCAACCTTCCCGATAATGCGGCTTGACGAACGTATTAGCCTTGGGGACGTTCGTAATATTCATGCTCTTCCAGTCGAATTCCAGCTTCTTACCCGCGCGCAGCGCGACATTACCCATGAGCACGAATTCCGTCAGGGGCCCGGCGTAGTCAAAGTGGGTGCTGGGCCGGCCCTTGCCTTTGCAGGCATCAAGCCAGTTGCGATGATGACCCGCGACGCGGGGCAGCGTCTTGGGAGGTTTCTTGTAGGCCCGCATCTTGGCTTCGGGGATGATGCGCGGGGACCTCGCCCAGCCGCCGCCCAGGATGGTCCCTTTAGTGCCCACGAAGAGAATGCCATTATCGCCGAGCTCTCTGCCTTCCTCCAGTTCCGCCGGACGAGGTGGCATAAGTCCGCCCTCGTACCACGTGATGCGAACCGGAGGCATACCGGCACGAGCCGGGACGTTGAAGTAGATGAGCGAAGCAGCAGGGCACGTCTCAGCAGTCGTACCGTAGGAGCTTGCCTCCACGCTGAAGGTCTTGCACTGGTCCAACTTCAACGCCCAGAAGGCCGGGTCCAGATGATGACAGGCAAAATCGCCGATCGTGCCGGACCCGAATTGCCACCAGGCCCGCCAGCGGACCGGTGCATAGTCGGGATGATACGGGCGGGGCGGTACGGGTAGGAGCCATCGTTGCCAATCGAAACCGGCGGGCACGGAAGGCGTCTCCTTGGGCCGGTCGGTCAGGTTCGTCCAACGGCGCGAGCCGGTCGTGGTCCACGCATGCACGTCGTGGACGTCACCGATGGCACCGTCCCAAATCCACTCACAGGCAAGACGAATATCTTCGCTTGAGTGCCCGAAGTTACCGAGCTGGGTGGCAACGCCCGCCTTGCGAGCCGCTTCGGTGACGACGCGGGTCTCATAAACGGTCCGGCAAAGGGGTTTCTCGCAGTAGAGATGTTTGCCCTTATTGACAACGGCAAGGGAGATGATCGCGTGAGAATGGTCCGGCGTCGCGAGCAAAACCGCGTCGATGTCCTCCTTGTCAAGCATCTCATTGTAGTCGTGATAGGTAGGACACGTCTGGCCGTACCGCTTACGGACAAGCTCGGTAGCAGGTTTGAGACCCGCCGTGCCGCCGTAGTAGAACATGCTGTAGTCGCTGGCCTCGTTGATGTCACACAGCGCGGCGATATGGACATCAGGCTCGTTA
>CAYZAH010000107.1:0-6730 GCA_964475805.1 uncultured Pirellulales bacterium
AGAGGGTCTCGCCGACGTTTAAGACTTCAGGTCCGCCTTTCTTGATTCCCTGACACACCACACTGAATTGGAACGTACTCGCGCCCGTCCGCACGAGATATCCGAGCAAGTCCGAGACGCTTTCAGCTTCGGGGGAGAGGCCGTAAGCCGTCACCGAACATTCCGGATGCTTTCCGATACACGTATACACCGCGCCCTCGGAGCCCTGGGCATTGATGACCAACGACATGATGGCGGAACTACCCGCGGGGGTCGGTGTCATTGTCGTCCAGATCCCCTCCAGGGATAAATCCGACCAAGGCTCGTTCGCCCAGCCGTTTTCTCCGAACACGCTCCAGGCCCCCGTGAGCAAAAGAACCGTCAAACCCGAGAACAATACCCATACAGTTTTTCGTCTTACGTTCATGGTACTTCTCCTTTCATATTTCCGCGGCTGACTTAATAATAGGAGGTCTTCTACGAGCGTCACTTCGACGATCAACGTTCACCAGGTAATCCGCGAGAAAGCAAAGAATCTTGCGCGGAAAATAAATAAATGTTCTAAAAATTCCAGACGATGGGTTCTCTCAGGAAGTCGGGATCACTGTTGATTTGACGACGCCGCCTCTATTTCCTACAATAGAATCGTCGAATTTCTTCGAGCGAACGCGTGGACTGAAAAGCATGGGATACCAGGACCAAACTGATATCGGGGGAGTGAGAGACGCATTTTTCACGACACATTGGTCTTTGATTGAAGGCGTAAAGAAACATCAGGACAGAGACCAGGTGCTCATCGGCTTGCTGATCGAGCGTTATTGGAAACCGGTTTATTGTTACCTCCGGCGTAAGGGCTATCAGAATGAACAGGCCAAGGATCTGACCCAGAGTTTCTTTCATGAAGTCGTTCTAAATCGCCGTCTCGTCGAAAGGGCCGATTCGGCGAAAGGCCGGTTTCGTTCGTTTCTTCTTCACGCTCTGGGCCAATTCCTCATCAGTCAGAAACGCAAAGAAGGCACTCGACTACGGATCCCAAAAGAGAAACTCGTTCCATTGGATGTGATCGAGCCACCTGAATTGCCACAGGCCGTCCTGGAGGGAACTCCCGAAGACTGCTTCATCCATAGCTGGAAATCCACGCTTCTCGACCAGGCGCTGTCGGAGGTGCAATCGGAATGTCGAGCGCAAGGTCTTGAGACGCATTGGAACGTTTTCCACGACAGAATCGTTCAGCCGATTATCGAGGGTAACAAGCCGCCTTCTTACCAAACGATGTGTAACCTCTACGGTATAGAAAGTGAATCCAAGCTCTCCAATATGATCGTCACCGTCAAGCGCCGATTCAAGGCGGCCCTGAAAAGACAACTGCGCGCCACCGTGTTGTCGGAAGATGATGTCACCCCGGAATTGCATGAAATGTTGAGTTTATTTCGCGAAAGCGCGCAAGATTTGGAATAAACGTGCGGAACTAATAATACAGAGAGCGTCTGCTATGCAACATCGGCCGCCTTCGAGTCTTCCGTAGAGACGACCGAAAGCCGATAGATCCATGAGGGGCAAATGAAGAAGAAAAAATCGACATCCCGCTCAGATCCTCGAAACCTGGACAAACTCCTGGCGCTGGGTTTGGATAGTGGAACGGATGGGATGGCTATGCCCGGTTCTTTCGGCCACGTTCTGGAACAACCAGGCGGACGCATCGATCGCTACACATTGCTCAGCATACTCGGCGAAGGCGGCATGGGGATCGTCTATCTGGCCGAGCAGCATGAACCGATTCGACGAAGAGTCGCCCTGAAAATTATCAAGCCGGGCATGGATTCCAAACGTGTCATCGCTCGATTCGACGCCGAGCAGCAAGCCCTGGCCATGATGGAGCACCCACACATAGCGCGCGTCTACGATGCCGGATTGGCACCGAGCGGTCGGCCCTATTTCGTAATGGAGTACGTCAAGGGCCTGCTCATCACCGAGCACTGCGATATGTACACGTTGACCATCGAGCAACGGCTCTATCTGTTCTTACGCATTTGTGAAGCCGTCCAGCACGCCCATCAAAAGGGGATCATCCATCGCGATCTGAAACCCCCGAACATCCTCGTCGTGATGCGCGATGGAGAGACGATCCCGAAGATCATCGACTTCGGCGTCGCCCGGGCCATTAGCCAACCACTCACGCAACGGACGCTCTATACTGAGCAGGGACAGGTTGTCGGCACGCCGGAGTATATGAGTCCGGAGCAGGTGGATGTAAACAATCAGGATATCGACACAAGGACGGATATCTATTCCCTCGGCGTGCTTCTCTACGAGCTGCTTACCGGCATGTTGCCCTTCGATCGCCCGACTTTCCGGGAAGGAGGTATCGAACATATACGGAAAGTCATTTGCGAGCAGGATCCGAAGACCCCGAGCACAAGATTGAGCAGGACGTCTGTAGAAGAATCAACGGATTTGGCGCGAAGACGCCGATCCGAGGTTCGAGCGCTCCAACACAAGCTCCGCGGCGATCTTGACTGGATCACGCTTAAGGCCATAGAGAAAGATCGCACCCGACGCTATGCTACCGTCGATGCGATGGCTACGGATATCCGCAACTATCTGAACCATCAGCCGGTCAGCGCCGTTCCCCCCGCCTTCTTGTATCGAGCGAAGAAATTTGCTCGTAGACATCGACATGCACTGACCGCTGTCGCTATGCTCATCCTGGTGATCATCGCCGGTCTCCTGACAACGCTTATGTACCTTCGCACCGCAAGAGAACACGCCTATGTTGAATCCCTGGAGCACCAGCAATTGCTTACCGACGTGCAAATGCTCATTGGGAACAAAAAATACGACCAGGCACAGACAAAGATGGAGCCGTTGCTCGATAGTCGCTACGTCGGTCGTCAGGCCCGCCTGGCTCATGCGCAGGTGCGTCTCGAACAGAGAGATTTCGCTTCGGCCATTACGGAACTGGAAGCCCTTGCGGCGCAGACGTCTTATCAGGACGAAATCACCGGCCAGGCTCACGCCATGCTCGCGAACATTTATTACGAAGGCGATCCCTGTGCTCCTGGTCGGAACGACGATTATCACCAACTCTGGAAAGAGCATTGCGAACAGGCCGAGCAACTCATCGGAGACACCGCTAATTACTATTTCCTTCGTGCACGGGCTACGTCGGATGTTCAAGAAGCACTCACACTGCTGGCCAAGGCACTGGAGCTGGATCGACAACATTACGATTCTCTGCGGGAACGTGCACTTATCCACCAGGCCCAGCAAGACTATTTCGAGATGGCCGTCGATGCGTCTTGTATGATTACAACTCAACCACGCAATCCACAAGGTTATCATCTCAAAGCCGTTGCCCTGCGAGAGATGGGGCGACTCGACGAAGCACTCGAAAACCAGACCCAGGCCATCGAATTGTGCCCCGACGATCCGGATCTATACGATGGACGCCGTGAGACCTACATGCGCATGGGGCGCTATGATTTAGCATTGCAGGATGCCGAGAAATGTGCGGAATTACGACCGGATGAACCCGTTTATTTCTGTAAGCCGTGGTCTGCCTACACCATGTTGGGACAATACGACCAGGCGGAGGACCACTATGCCCGTTTCCTTGCGAGTCCCGCCGCAGCGGGCGACTACGATCCCTATAGTCTGCCCCTCAATAGAAGCCTATACTATCACTTATTCGCCACGAGGCAGGTTTTCGAGTGCCTGGAGACCGGCCGATCGTGGTACGGGACCGATCGACCGCCCGGGACGGCCCCCTACACGATGGCCTGGGAAGCGGACGCCGCTTTTCACCAGTGGAGTAGCCATGCCCAACGGATTATTTCCCCTGGATTCGATCCGGCATGGTCTTCGGATGGCAACAAAATCGCCTATAGCCAGGGCTTACACACGGGCAGTATGGTGGCCATTCTGGACTTACAGACCGAACGCACCACAATACTGGCCAGTCCGGGCCGGGCCCCCCAGTGGTCACCGGAGGACGACCGGTACATCGCGTTCGTTAAAGACCGCTGGCTGTTACCGCCGGCTCGTCTCGGTCATCTGAACTGCCTGGACTGGATCATGGATAACGAGACCCCCAGACATACCGAAGAGGTTTGGGTAATGGACACGGAGAATCACACTCTACGGCGCATAGCCGCCGGCACCAGCCCGCACTGGGGCCGACAATCCCACCGCCTCTACTATTACAGCCCCGCTGACAACACGCTCTACTCCATCTCGATTCACGACAGACCCATGCGTCCCACAGCCGTGTTGACCCATTGCGGCAGTCCATGTCCCTGGGTCTCTCCGGATGAGCGTTACGTGGCCGACAGCATCAACCGCGAACTGCGGATCATCGATCTCGCCACCAAGGAAGTGGTGACGACCTGGCTTGCGGCCCCGACATGCCGGGACACCTTGCGGATCCGGTGGTCACCAGACGGGAACGAACTGAGCATCGCCTGCTTCATAGCTAACCAGATGGGTTTGTGGATCTACTCGCGCAAGACTCACACCGCCGTAAAGGTCCTACATAGTCCTATGGTTACTGCTTTGGCGTGCTGGTCCGAGGATGGACGTCGCTTAGCCGTATGTGTTGGTCCTCCGCTGGTCGAGATCTGGCTGGTGGACCTGATACCGAACCGGTCGACAGCCGAGTCCTTTGGTCCCCCGCAAATGATGGAGGAGCACACATCCTCACTCATCGAAAGATTCAACCGTCGGATAAACGCAGATCCGGCGTCGGTCTTTGCCTACCACATGCGGGCTGACTGTGCCCTCTGGGCGGGTCATGACAAATCGACCGATTATCTGCGGGAGTTTGACGAGGTCCTGACCGCTTATAACGCATCGGCCTGTGCGAGCCGTGCCAGGCAGATACTCAACTGGCCTCCAAACCAGCGGGACCGGCTCCTACCCCTCGCCCTGCTGCTGGCCCGCAAAGCAGCAGAGAAAGAGCCGGAAAATGCGAACTTCCAGAAGATTCTCAGCGAGACAACCTGTTATACTAAAGGTGTAGAGAATGCCGAGGGCCAACGTTGACTGAACCGGAAGAATCTAACATTTAGCAAATCAGACTCCGACGGATTGCAGAGTTCACAATCCTACCGATCACCCGAAATTGTAGTATTTGGTGACGGCCTCGTGCACGTTCCAGGTACATTCGAGGTCCACGGGAAAGACGACGAGGTCGCCGGGACCGAAACTCACCGAGTCTTTTCCGTCCGTGACCGTGACTTTGCCCTCGATCAGAAGACACGTCTCTTTTTCCGTATAGGCCCAGTCGAACGTCTTGGGCTCGCATTTCCAGGTGGGCCAGGCCTTGCACGTGGCCGCCTCCTGATCTGACGGCTTCTTGACAATTATATCCTTTACCGTTGCCATAGTCGCGTTGCTCCTCTATATTTGTTTTGCCACAGAGTCACTATGGCACCAAGAATTCAGTCTATTATTTCTTCGTGCCTTTGTGCCTTCGTGGCTCATAAGCCAATAATAAATCATAAATAGAAAATTGTAAATACCAAATGTTGGCCAGACTGCACAGCGTTACGCTTGAGGGGATCGAGGGGATCGTCTGCGAGGTGGAGGTGGACGTCGCGCGGGGCGGGCTTGAGAAATCCATCATCGTGGGCCTGCCCGACGCCGCGGTCAAGGAGAGCATCGAGCGCGTCCGAAGCGCGATCGTCAATAGCGGCTACAAGCACCCGAAGACCCAATCGCTGATCAACCTCGCACCGGCGGATGTGAAAAAAGCCGGGCCCGCTTTCGATTTGCCCATCGCCCTCGGGATGCTCATCGCGCAGGGAGTTTTGGCCAGCTCGATTCTCCACGACACGATCATCGTGGGTGAATTAGCTCTGGACGGAAGGGTCCGGCCGGTCAATGGTGTCCTGAGCATGGCGATGAGCGCCGCTGCCGAGGGCTTCGGCCGGATGATCGTGCCCTTGGACAACGCCGAAGAGGCCTCGGTCGTCCAGGACATCGAAGTCTTCGGGGTCGGCTCGCTCGCCCAGGCGGTCGGCTTCCTTTCGGGCCAGTTGCCGTTAGAGACGACCACCATTGATATTGACGAGCTTTTCAACGTGGCCGCGAACTACAGCGTCGATTTTGCAGACGTCAAAGGCCAGGAAAGCGTCAAACGGGCCTTGACCGTCGCGGCGGCCGGCGGCCACAACATTATGATGATCGGCCCACCCGGAGCGGGAAAGACGATGCTCGCCCAGCGCTTGGCGACGATTTTGCCGCCTCTGAGCCTGGAACAATCGCTCGAAACCACGCGCGTCTATTCCTCGGTGGGGCTGTTAGGCAAGAACAAGGCGCTCATGGCGACGCGCCCCGTGCGCACGCCCCACCACTCGGCGAGCGGCCCGGCCCTGGTCGGAGGCGGACCCATGCCCCGGCCGGGCGAATTGTCGCTGGCCCACTTCGGAATCCTGTTTCTCGATGAATTCGTCGAATTCCCTCGGCACGTCCTTGAGATGATCCGCCAGCCGCTCGAGGACGGCTTCGTCATCGTCTCACGTGCGAAAAAGACGGTCCGCTTCCCCGCCCAGTTCATGCTCGTCGCGGCTATGAATCCGTGCCCGTGCGGGTATTTCGGCAGCGACGCCCGGCGGTGCAAATGTACGCCAGGCCAGATCAGACGATATTTGTCAAAGGTCTCGGGACCTCTCGTGGACAGGATCGATATTCACATCGACGTGCCCACGATTGGCTTTCGCAAGCTCCGCTCGACGTCGGGCCAGCTCGACTC
>CAYZAH010000107.1:6830-9357 GCA_964475805.1 uncultured Pirellulales bacterium
GACCGCAAGCTGTAGACACCAGAATCCGGCCGATCTACACAGGCGGCGAATTTTTCCTGTAACCTCCCGGCGCATTTCTTTCAGGAAGAAGTGAATGAAACCAATTTGGAGATTGACTCATGAGCTTTTCCGAAGAAAGACAAAATACAGCCGAAGGAAACAGAATTTACTTTTTGGACAACCTGAGAACATTCACGATCTTTCTGGTAGTTCTGTGTCACGCGGGATGGGTCTACGAAAGCAGTGGGATCGGAGCTTACTTTTGGATCGTGGATGATCCTTCCACCAACAATCTATCGGGCCTTCTGAATATCATTCTGGACATCGTCATGATGCCCACCTTGTTTTTCATTTCAGGATATTTTGCGCCTCTTTCCATGAGCAAGCAGAACGGGTGGACATTTCTGAAATCGAAATTCAGGAGACTTATCGTTCCCTGGGCCATCGCTGTGTTGACATTGATCCCGCTGTATAAAGTCATATTCCTATACTCCCGGAATTTGCCTCAAGAAAGCTGGACGTCCTACTTCCACTGGAGCAACGGGATTATCAGCCAAAGCTGGCTATGGTTTCTGCCCGTCCTGTTTTTGTTCAACATTCTCTATCTGCTTCTTTCGAAAAGCAGGATCAGAATCCCGGCCATGTCGCTCAAAGGTGCTATTCTTGGCGCCTTTCTCATCGGATTTGTTTATAGCGTTGGCATGGACATTTTCGGCCTTCGAGGCTGGACAAAGATCGGCGTGCTTTACTTTCAGAGTGAAAGATTATTGATCTACTTCATGGTTTTCCTGTTAGGCGCTTACTGCTTCAGGCTGAAGGTCTTCGACGCCGGACGCAAGAGCAAGCTGCTTTACATCACCGTGAACTCGGTGGCTTGGATCCCGATCACGATTTACATCATTTTCCTGCTTTATCCCTGGCTCAAGCCGGGTCACTACGTTGTTTCGGAGACTATCGACCGCCTGATCCTATGGTCCAGCTATCTGCTTTCACTGCTCTGCCTTATGTACGTGATGATCGAAACGTTCAGGCGCTATTTCGATAGACCTGGAAGAATCCGGAATGAGCTGAGCCGGAATTCGTATGGTGTTTACATCGTTCATGTCATCGTGATGGGAGGATTCGCACTGCTCCTGCTCGACTCAGCCATGCCCTCGTTGTTGAAGCATCTTGTTTTAGTGGTATCAACCTATGGCGTCAGCAATCTAATCGTCCATTTTGGCAGAAGGGTCATGACGTCCAGTATCTTGAATGGCCAAATAGAGCGATCAACAATGAAGACTGTGACAACAGCAGTACTTTTAGCCATGTTCCTTACTTGGCCCGGCTGATGCTAAGGTAGACATAACGTCGCAATGTGGTACGATAATCACGTGTTCGACGCAGCAAAACTGTTTGGCTTCATTATCAAAGCAACTGTGAAGAAACACGAATGAAGGCGATTCTACACACAAGATTCGGGCCGCCGGACGAGCTCCAGCTCGCAGAGGTGGAAAAGCCCGTTCCCAAGGACAACGAGGTGTTGATAAAAATACATGCAACCACCGTAACAACCTCGGACTGTAACGCTCGCAATTTCACATTTGTCACGAAAGTGTTTTATCTCCCGGCCCGGTTGTTCTTCGGCGTCTTCAGGCCAAGAGTGAAAATACTGGGGATTGATCTGGCTGGAGAAATCGAGGCGGTCGGAAAAGATGTCAAGCGATTCAAAGCAGGCGATCAGGTGTTTGGATCACCCGGCATGGCTTTTGGCGCCCACGCTGAGTATACATGCGTGCCCGAAGACGGGGTACTGGCGATCAAGCCGGCCAACATAACCTGGGAGGAAGCCGCCTGCGTCTTTTTGGGGGGGCATACGGCGTTGTTTTTCTTGAGGGACATGGGGCGCATCCAGGCCGGACAGAAGATTCTTATCAACGGCGCTTCCGGAGGCGTCGGAACTTTCGCAGTGCAGCTTGCCAAGTCCTTTGGGGCGGAAGTGACCGGGGTGTGTAGTACGACGAATCTTGAAATGGTCAAATCCCTGGGCGCCGATAAGGTCATCGATTACACGAAAGAGGATTTTACCCAGAGCGGCCAGACCTATGATCTTATTTTCGACGTGGTGGGCAAACTCTCATTTTCGCATTGCAAAGGCTCGTTGAAACCCGAAGGTATCTTTCTCGCGTGTCTCATGGGATTGACTGAGCTCGTTCAAATACTATGGACTTCGATCACGGGTGGAAAGAAAGTCAAAGGCGGCGTAGCGGCCGAGAGAGTTGAAGATTTGGTATTCTTGAAGGAGCTTATTGAAGCGGGAAAGCTGACGCCGGTTATAGACAGATGCTATCCTTTGGAGCAGACCGCCGAGGCTTTCAGATACGTCGAAAAAGGGCACAAAAAGGGTGCTGTCGTCATCACCGTGGAACACAACAGCAAAACGCAGGTTGGACCAAGCGTATGAAAGACCCGTCCGGCCCCCGACAATTTGTAACCACGCATTGGAGTCTGGTGAGTGCAGTCAAGCCCGGCAAGGCAAATCAGACCC
>CAYZAH010000108.1:0-9353 GCA_964475805.1 uncultured Pirellulales bacterium
TGACTGCTTCGGTGAATTGAACGGGCTTGAATCCGGGTGGCGTCGCGATAATGACCAGGTTGATATCATCCAAGGCCAACAGTTTTTTGTACGCGTCGAGGCCCACGAAGCAGCGGTCGTTGGGGACCTGGAACCGCTTCTTCAAGCCCTGAAGACAATCCTCGAAAGCATCGGCCAGGGCGACGATTTTTACGCCCGGCGAAGACTCGACGCAGTTCTGGGCGGCGCCGGATCCACGTCCGCCACAGCCGATCACGCCGACGCGCATCGTATCACTACCTTGCGCCCGGGCCAGCGGAGTGATCGCGCCCGTCAAGGCCATCGTTCCGGCCGCCATAGCCGAACTCTTCAAGAGCTCTCGTCGTGTTAGTTTTTGCTTTTGCATCATGTTTGCTTCTCCAAGTCTATGCGTGTGCTTGTCTTTGCGTTGTTCTCAGCGTCATAAAACCTGCCGAAACGCTGTTTCTTCCTACGGTCTCCCCCTCCAATTGCGAACTCGACCGGAACGAACTTTTTCGTCATTCGCCCGAAAAACCGTAGGCACGATAGTAAGGATTATAACAACGGTCTGGAACGGGAATCAAGGGCCAAAACGCAAATAAATTTCCATTGCGGATCAAGCCGGCGCAAACTCGTTTGCGTGAAACCGGCTAAAGTGCCATTGCCTTCTTGCCGATATTGAAGTCACGTTCATGGAACGATTTTTTCTCCCCTCCGGAAAACGCCGGGTGGCGGCCGGTTACTCGGCGTTTTCTTTTTACTACCCGTCATTCATCACCATTGAGCTTCGATATAGGGACCCATGGGGCCTTCCGGCAGAGACTTCGGCCGGGATTTCAGAATGGCCTCCGCAATGGCAATGTCACTCTTGCGGGTGATCTTGATGTTCGATGAGTCCGTCTCCACGATTGTCACCTTGTGCCCCAACGCCTCGACCAACTGCGCATCGTCACTGATCTTGCTCTTGTCGAGGTTCTTCAGATTCTCGAATGCCTTTTTGAGCAGATCGCTGGAAAAGACCTGGGGCGTTTGGGCCTCATAGAGATCGCTTCTATCAACGGTTCTCAATATTGTGCTGTCGTTGACCTGCTTGATCGTCGCAGTGATCGGGCAGGCCGGGATAGCGGCTCCGCTTGCGGCCGCAGCGGCGAAGGTGGCGTCGATGGTCTCTTTCGTGACGCAACACCGGCAGGCATCGTGGACCGCCACAAGCTCGACGTCATCTTTGACGAGATCGAGGCCCTTCATCACGGTGTCGAAGCGTTCGGCACCGCCCATAAAGATCTGTACGTTAAAGAACTTCAAGTTTGGGCCCCATTTGATAGTGACGAGTTCCTCGTCCTCCGCGCTGATGCCCAATAAGACCTGTTTGACGTCATCCCGGTCGGCGAAGTGCTCGACGCTTCGCAAAAAGACAGCCCGCCCGGCCACGTCGACATAAGCTTTCTTCCTGGTCCCCCCGAACCGGCTGCTGGCTCCGGCGGCACAAATGATAACGGCAACATTTTGGCTCATAGCACGATTCCCTTTTTCCAGAGACGGTCTGTTGTATCAGCACATTTGGCTCGGTCGGTGTCTAAAATTCGATGCCTCGTCTGGCGGGCATACCCTTGTCGAATGGATGTTTGACGCTTTTCATTTCCGTGACCAAATCGGCCATCTTAATCAGTTCCTCAGTAGCTCCCCGTCCAGTCAGAATAATCTCGACGCTCGAATGTCGTCGGTCAATGATCCTTTGGATATCCTCCATCTTGGCCAGACCCTTGGAAAGGCAAAACACAATCTCATCGAGGATCAACACGTCGTAAGTACGGTCTTGGACTACTTGGGCGAGCTCTTTGAGGATTTTCTCGATGCCCGCTTGCATCCCGGCGACGGATCGCTCATCATCGGGGGACTCGGACATATCCCAGGGCACATCGAGCGTTTCGATCCGAATCCCGATAGCCGCCGACTGGAGAGCCAAGCGTTCGCCTGTATCGAGGCTGGGAGGCTTTAGGAATTGATAGATCAGAACTTTGTTGCCTTGGCCGACGGCGCGCAGCGCCTGCCCGAATGCAGCGGTCGTCTTACCCTTGCCGTCACCCGTATAAATCTGAACGAGTCCTCTTTCCAGCATAGCGACATTTTACGCGCATCCGTCTCAGAATAAAGCACGAAATCAGGGAAGGAAGGACTGTCGTGCTGAAAGGCACAACCTTGATATTCTGCTGCCCGTTATGATGAGAACCTCTCTTGGGGGCTGAGACTCTCTGTTAAACCGTATCTTCAGAGAGCATGTCTCACTGGTCTGAGGCTGAAGACTGTACAGTGAGGACCGGTCGGCCGCGATCCCTCTCGCGATGCCTGTCCAGTGTGACTTCCGCTTCACAGATGCCAGCCTGCAAATCTGGAAACGTAGTCTCAAGTGCGGCCTGTTCGCTGCGAACCTCTTGAAACAGTCTGTTCCTCGCGGCGACCATAAACAAACAGAACCCGAATGACATCAGCATCTCACCTGCCTCCGTGTCCCGCCAGTCAAGGAACCCGAGCCAACCCATACTGGTGGCTACCTTTAGATAGAAGGCGATAGAGAAGCTGAAAAAGAAGTACAAGCTCAGATACCAATCGGGGATGAAGTATTTGAGCTTTATGCCGAGATTTTTGACTTTACGGAAGTGCAGGAGCACCCAGCTGCACATGCCGATAAAGCCGATCAGATAATATGCACTGCTCATCACAGCATGCAGACCGTAGAGGTTGTGCACGTTCGTTTCTTCTTGCTGATTGCGCTCGATTAAGTATTCGGGAGTCCTCGCATGAAATATCCGCTGACCCCAGCTTATCTCTTCCATACCGACGAAAAACAAGAAAAGGAACGCCACCACATACAATGAGCCGTATACTGCGTGATGACTCTTGAAAAACCTGCGAGCAACAGAAAGTGCAAACCCCGCTCCGACCAAAAAGGCGACGCACGTGAGATTCTCTATCATCGCGTCCTCTTTGAGCATATTTCTAAAGGTGCTCTGATAGTAGATTTTCATGTATACGCAGAATAAGACAAAGGCGATCGGCCAGATGAAAACAATGATCTTGAGCAGTCTGGTTTTCCTATCGCTTCCGGACATATGAATCCTCCCTGATATACTCAGAACTCATTTCTCGCCATCTCGACGAAGATACGTGTTGCTCATTCTCCCTTGGCTACAGTCCGGCTACATAGGGGCCGTCAGGCCAGAATGCTGGGCTCCAGGCTCTCGCACATGCTTGCAAAGGCAAAAGCATCGCACTCAGAAGGAAAACACGTTACACTATTCCTTCTTCGAGGTTCACCAGCCCGCCGATAATAATACGGATGCTTCGTCAAAAAGCAAGCACAAAAAACAAAAAACTAACAATTTCTTAGTTCAAGGATTGGTTGATACCGGGGAGGATGCTTCCATTTGCAGTCCACAGATCCACAGGGCAGTTGGGCGACTCGCGACAAAACAAAGAAACCGTGAGGAATCGCAAATAGCGCGCCAGGTTGCCTCAGACGACTGCCTCAATGCCATATAGACGGCAGAACCGGTGCAGCGATGCGGCGTGCTCACCGTAGGCCATCACCAGATGGTGGCCTTTGAGGTCGGCCACGTCGCCCAACTCGTTGATCGTTGTCTCGGCGTTGGTGCGGCAGCCGCCCGCCGCCGGCACAGGTGGACAGCCCACCATCTCGCCCGAGTAGACGAGCATCTGTGGCGTGTCGGCATCGGAACGCACGGAGAGATACTTTGCGATGGTCACCTGTTGGCCGGGGGTGAACAGCACCCGGGGTACACAACCCCAGCCGGCCTCGGCATGGCTCATCAGGACGTACGGTTCCGGCTTGCTGGCTGGACCGTTCATTCTCGATGCGCTCGTGCAGTGTGCGCAGAAGTAGTGGTTCTTCTCGGTCTCGACGGACGGGTTGTGCTGGAAGCCCGGCTTGTCGAAAAGGTACTGATAGAGCATCATCGTGAGCGTCGCGTCGAGATCGGACTCGCAGCCGGCCGGAATCCCCTCGTCTCGCAGGCTCATGAACCCCATACAAGGCGGAACGTGCTGATGCGGGTGTTTGAGCCCGGGCAGGCAATCCATCATGATCGCGTCGGCTTTTTCGGATTCGACAACGCGCTTCAGCGCGATGCACGCTCGGGCGGCGTCGAGGATATCTTGTTCGTTGGGCTGGATCACCTTGGTAGCGTTGTCGCGATACGCAGCGGCAAGCCGTTTGACTTCGGGCGTGGCCTGAGTTGCCTGGAACTCTTTGATGAAGCCCGTATTTGCCACCGTGCGGACTTTCGTGCCTAAATGCGGGACCATGCGATCGGGGGCCGCTGCTTTGGCAATGTTCAGAATTTGGCTTTGTTTCATCCAGGACGCCGCGCGGATCATGCGCATTCCCTGCTCGACGGCGTCGAGATTGTCCAGCGAACTAATCATATAAACGCCCGGCTTTTGGTGAAGCTCGCGGACGTGTCCAACCAGAAGCACGCCGAGCGTGGCGAGTACGACCGACGGGACGCGCGTTTCTTCCACGATGCGAGTCACGTGCGGCCAGTGTCCCTTCTTGAAGGGCACCAGCAAGAGACCGTCTGGTGGATTGGCTTTGATCTCGTTGATGAAACGTGTGACGCTCTCGCTCTCATCCAGTACCTCCGGCTCAAAGGAGATGTTCATGCCCAGTTCCCGCTGGATGCTTCTCAGCCTGGTCGTGTACTGCGCCTGGCGGGCTTCAGCGTCGAAACTGGAGCCGGGCCAGCTATAGTAACCGACCTCACGCAGTAACGCGGTCCGCGGATAGATGAAGGCGACTCGGACGGTAGCGGGGCGTTTGGGCCGGGCAGTCGGCAACGCCATAGCCATAGCGCCGAGCCAGGGGTGTGAGCCAAGTGATAGCCCGGTCCCGACGGCCATCGGGACACCGCCAGCTACCTGGAGAAATCTGCGACGAGAGAAATGTGCCGTTGATGATTCGCTTGTCGAGGCCATCGTCACTCCTTTCCTTTGGGTAGAGGAACACTCGTATCATTCAAACCTTATGGTACAAGAGTGTCGTCTCGATTTCAACGGGCTGTCCCTGAGATTCTTCTTGACGAAGATGACGGCAATCTGGTATAAACAGCTTGGCTGAAGGTCGTCTATATTGTGTTGGCAGCACGACGCTGCGCCGGCAATCTTTTACGGAGGACGAATTACCACGAGGAATATAGGACTGGCTACGGTCCTCATCATTAATCACTTTTTTGATGGAGGTTTGCGATGCGTCAGAGACTAAGTTTCCTTCTCGCTCTTACGGTTCTGCTCGTTGGGGCCGCGAGTAGTTCAGCGGATTTGGTGGGGTATTGGCCGCTCGACGGTGACGGCCGGGATGCCAGCGGCAACGGACTCGACGGGACGGTCAACGGAAACGTTGTGCCGACGACAGACCGGCAGGGTTTTGCCGACGCCGCGATGTCTTTCTCTGGCGAGCAGGATGCGTATGTTGACTTGGGAGACCCACCCGCACTGAACATTACGGGTGAGATGACCTTAGCTGCCTGGGTCTGGCTCAACGCTGACAATACGAACAATGGGCGAATCATCGCCAAGTCCGGTGGTAGCGGCCAACGCTCCTGGAGCCTGAACATCGAGGCCAGTTCCGGCGGCGTCACGAATCCCGCGACGTTCCAGGTGGCTATCAGCGGCACGACCAACCTGAGCGTGCGCGATAACGAGCCGCTTCCTACGGACGAATGGGTCCACATGGCGGGCGTGTACCGGCCCGGGCAGGCCACGGAGATCTACGTCAACGGAGAGCTGCGCAACACAAATACTGATGGCGTTCCGGACGAGCAATACAGCAGTAACGGCTTGTCCGTGCTGATCGGCGCCCGAAACGCCTGTGGTAACTGCGGCTGGGACGGCTCGATAGACGACGTGATGGTTTTCGACCACGCATTGTCAGCCAGTGAGGTTGGATCCATCATGGGTGGCCTGGGAGGCTTCCCACTTGCGTCCAGTCCCGACCCGCGCGACGGCGCGGTCTACGAGGACACGTGGGTGACCTTATCGTGGCGACCGGGCGATTCCGCGGTCTCGCACGACGTGTACCTGGGCGATAACCGGAGCGAAGTGGAGGAGGCCGCACGGGATTCGGAGGTGTACCGGGGCAACCAGACGTTGACGTTCTACGTAGCGGGCTTTCCGGGATATGCCTACCCCGACGGGCTCGTGGGAGGAACGACGTATTACTGGCGGATTGACGAGGTCAACGACGCCGACCCGAACAGCCCGTGGAAAGGCGATATCTGGAGCTTCTCGATTCCACCGAAGACGGCTTACAATCCCGACCCCGCCGATGGCGCCGAGTTCATCGGCCCGGATAACGTGACCTTTACCTGGACGCCGGGCTTCGGAGCCAAGATACACACGGTCTATTTCGGTGATAATTACGACGACGTCAACAGCGCTGCCGGAGGCATGCCTGTCGGCGCGCCGAGCTATAAGCCGGGTTCGCTCGAATCGGAGAAGGTCTACTATTGGCGAGTGGACGAATCGGACGGCACCGATCTGTACAAAGGCAGCGTCTGGGGCTTCACAACGCCCGGCGCCGCCGGCAACCCGCAACCGGCCAATGGAGCCGTGGACGTTGCGCATACCCAGGCCCTGACCTGGACGCCGGCGGACACTGCTAGTTCGCACGACGTCTACTTTGGCACCGACAAAGAGGCCGTCAAGGGTGCCACAAGCGCTTCACCGGAGTATAAGGGCAGCAGGACGCTCGGTAACGAGAGTTACGATCCGGGCAAGCTCGATTGGGACACGGCCTACTACTGGCGTGTGGACGCGGTCTACAGCACCGGTCCCGTCAAGGGCTTGGTCTGGAGTTTCACGACCGCCGATTTCGTCGTCGTGGACGATTTCGAGAGCTATACTGACGATGACGCCGCCGGGCAAGCTATCTGGCAGGCGTGGGTGGACGGTTTCGGTATCGCCGACAACGGTGCGCAAGTGGGCTACCTGTTACCTCCGTATTGCGAGCAGACGATTGTCCATAGCGGCACTCAATCCATGCCGCTGATCTATAACAATGAAGCCGGCGTGACGAACTCCGAAGGAACGCTGTCGTTGACAGCGAACCGCGACTGGACGGCGGACGGCATAGGAGAACTCTCGTTGTGGTTCCGGGGCAACTCGGCTAATGCGGCTGAGCCGCTGTATGTCTCGGTGGCCAACGCCGCCGGCTCGCCGGCCATCGTGGCACAAGATGACGCGAATGCCGCACAGGCACGCTCCTGGACTCAGTGGGTGATTCCATTACAGACTTTTGCCGACAAAGGCATCAACCTGACCAATGTGGACAAGATTGCGGTTGGTTTGGGAACCAAAGCTGGCATGGCCGGACCCGGGGGTTCGGGCACGATGTACATTGATGACATCCGGTTGTATAAGCCGTGAGGCGCCCGCCCAGGTTCTTGTGAACAGTACAAACAGGCCGACGCGGATTTCACTGCGACGCGACAGATAGCCTGGGGATCAGTCTGATATCCCGATCAGGCGTGCACTACTGGGGCCCACCCAAGAAGCCCTCGTGGAAGAAGACAGGTTTGTACCCGTGCTCCGTGACCCAGCGGATAGCGACGTCGAGCCTCTCAAAATGGTCGGGTAGGTAGTTGGAGTAGAACGGCCAGAAATACTGCTCGTGCGTGAACAGGTCCATGATCTCCGCCTGATTCGGGTCTTTCGCGCAGGGTTCGAGTGTAGGCACAATTCTCCTGATGGGTGTATTATTACAGACGATGTCCACCCGGGAGAAAACGATGCCGCTATCGAAATCCATGAGCGCATCGTGTCGGGAAAGGTACTCCGAGCGAACGTCGTCCAGGAGATAGTTCACGTCCCAGCCCGTCCTACTTCGGCGAAAATAGCCGCTCAGCACGCGGACACCGCGTTCATAGAGCCGCTTCAACGCCTCCGGTTGTACCACCCCCCAATGGATGACCGTGGGCGGTGAGTAGCACGGCTCGCCGGCAAAGCGGTGAATCTGCTCGGCCACTTGGTCCAGATCGGCGATGAGCTTAGACGCGGGGGCGTACTGGTAAGGCCGATCCGGCATGTTGGCATGCGCATGAAACGCGAGCTTGAGCCAGTCCGCATTGTCTTGCCACTCGCTCTTGTAACGATCTGGAAACTGGGGCAGCTCGAATCCATCCTCTGTCGTGTAGTAGATGTTGAGCACGAATTTTGCGCCGTATTTGGAGTGCAGCTCGCGAAGACCCTTGAGGTAGAAGCAATCGAAGAGCGAAGGGTAGTTTTGTTTTGCGATGTCACGCAGGAAGAAGCTGTTGTCGTCAATCGAGAAACGGTAGCGTGGCTGAGAATACTTGTCCCAGACGACCCGCACGCGATGCTCGTGCCGGCCGGAGGCGCCATCTGATAGAGCGATGATGTCCGTCTGGTTTTCGCGAAGGACAACTTTCGACGTGAACGCCGTGCCCTCGTGCTGCGCCGGCGTTCCGTTGACCGTCACCCGGTCGCGGAGCGGCGCCGTGCCGGAAACCTGAATCTCCAGCCCATCGTCTACGGATTTACCGTGCCTCCGGTTCAAAACGGCGCCGTGAAACGGTTCTTCAATTCTGATCGGCCCAGACGCCGCTGCCGATCCTACATGCGTCCCTTTGAAAATCGTTGCTATCGTTCCCGCCACAGCTCTTCGTAAGAAGTCACGTCGTGCCATTTTCGATCTCTTCATGGTCTCATCTACTAGCATTTGAAACACACCTTGTCAAGGGCCTCGTCGAGCGCATTCACGGTGTTGTCCCACGTGAATCGCTCCACCGACTGCGCCGTCCGGCGAGCATCCTCTGTCCACAAACATCCATCTTTGACTCGCTCGGCAAGAGCAGCCAATTTACTCGCCAGGTGAGCCGCACTGCCATCATAGAAGAATTCCTTTGCGCATTCATTATCGCCGAGTCTCAATATTTCGGGATACGCCAACCGTTCGGGCAACGTGGGATAGGCCCCGGCCAGAATGGCTTCGACCGCCGTAATACCGAAGAACTCGTGTTGGGCCGTAGAGACAAAAACATCCGCTTCAGTTAATGCATTCTCGTATTCCACTCGATTCTTCTGGTAGCCCCAACGATCTGTATGTTGTGCAAAATACTGATGCGCTTGCTCGAAGGCGTCAGGTGCTTCGCGAAACTGCTCTCCGATGACACTGATGCGAAACGCGACGTCCCGGCTCTTGAGAATCTTCAACGCTTCGAAGAAGTCTTGCGGGTTCTTGTCGTGCTCCCAGCGAGCCGCCCAGAGGATTCGCATTGGTCCGGCTTCTCTATCGCCCCGTCTTCGAATAGCATTGACGC
>CAYZAH010000109.1:0-8759 GCA_964475805.1 uncultured Pirellulales bacterium
TCACCGTCCGCAACGGCACCTGCTACAAGTGCTTCAACTGCGGCAACTCCATGGGCTGCTCGTAGGAATCGACAATCGACAACAGACCATTGATGGTCGCTGACCCATCATCGATGCTCGTTCGGGCGGATGACCGCGAAGTCGTCCGCCCGTTTCCGTTCGGGGCCCCTTCCGGCGGCCGGTGTGCGGCTTGCCAAAATCTCGGGACTGCTGTACGATGGAAGGTGTGATCCAGGCGGAAGACATTGTCGGCGGAGAATGGGCCGAGTGGTATCGGCTCAGTCCCCTACAGCGATGGCACATCAGTGGCCAGTTGTGGGAACACTACCTGCAAATCGGAGGTTCGCTTGATCCCGAGCCGGATACGGAAAGTCCTTTCTACGATGGCCAGCCGCCAGGTCCGTGCCCTGCTGATGGGCGGCCAGGCGTGCGTGTTCTACGGCGCAGCGGAGTTTAGCCGCGACACCGACCTGCTCATCTTGGCCGACAGCGGCAACCCACCCTACGCTTCCTGACCGGCCGCCGAACGTAGGGTGACGCGTGAATACGCGCGACGAGCAACTTACCCGCCGAGCAGGTCGGTCAGCTTCTTGATCAGGGGCTTGAGCAGGGCGTCGCTCGTGGCTTTCTTCTTGATCTTGATGTATATGCAGGGTTTGCCGTCGATGTTGGCTCTCTGTCGCAATTCCTCCGTCGTCATTACGACCCGGCCAATGTCACGTACGTAACATCGCCGGTCGTTTTCGTTGGCCACTTCGAGTCCGCCTATGTCGGCGACCTTTTTGTACTCAGCATCGAATTTGACGGAATACTCCCGCCCCGATTCCTGGATGCGACCCGAGGGTATGGTACGCACGGCGTTTTGAACGGCACCGACGACGTCCAAGCTCGACAGCCCTCTGGCTGCAAGCTTTTTGCGATCGATCGATACATGAACTTCCCGCTTAGCCCCACCAATCAACTCCACGTCCGCTACGCCGGAGATAACCGTCAGGCGATCGCGCAGGGTATTATCCGCAAAGTCATACAGCTCATCCAAAGGAACTTCGCCCGTCAAGGCGAGATTTGCGATAGCCTTCGCGTTAATATCAAACTTCAGAATCTTCGGATCTTCCACGTCTTCCGGGAAATCGGCTTTGATCAGGTCGAGCTTCTCTCGCACGTCCGTGGCGGCTATATCAACATCCACGCCAAGATTGAACTCCAGAAGTGTCTGGCAGACATTTTCCATACAGGCGGAACTAACGTGTTTAAGCCCGTCGATAGTGACGACCTGGTCTTCTATTCGCTTGGCGACGTCCGTCTCAATTTGCTCCGGCGAGGCACCGGGGTAAATCGTTGTAATCGTGATGTACGGCACATCCATCCTCGGCATCAGCTCAACACCCATCTTTCGGTATGAGTTCAGGCCGAGCAGCGTCAGGCCGATGATCAGACAACTCATGGCAATGGGGCGCTTGATTGAAGCATTGGACAAGAACATCACTCACCCTCCTTCTGCACGGTGACGTGAGTTCCCTCCCGGATCATGGATTGGCCCAGGGTCGCTACGGCGGTTTGTTCATTGAGCTCGCCTTCGCGAATTTCGGTCCACCCATTCATCTCGATGCCTTTTTGGATGGCAACCTGATGCGAGACATTATCTCGGATAACGAAAACCACGTCGCGGCCGTCGCGCTGCTGAATCGCCGCTGACGGTACGCCCAGACCTTGACGGCTCTCCAAAATCACGCTTATCTGGGCCATGGCCCCCGGAGTAACTCCATCGGGCGGATTTCTCAACAGACACTTAACCTCGAACGTCCGCAACCGTGGATTGATCGTCGGGCTTTTGTAGGTAATGGTGTGTTGGCCGACGTCGATGCCGGCGACCTGGATCTTCATCAGAGTCTGGCCAGAAGAAACGGCGGGATAGTACTGTTCCGGCAAGAACGCGGCCACTTCGACGAGAGTCGTATCATCGATTCGAAGGACGGGCATCCCCGGGGTACCCATCTCGCCCGGTTCCATCAGGCGAGCGCTCACGTTTCCGCTGATCGGCGCGTAGATCGTTGTATCGGCTAAGTTCTTTTGGGCGATGGCCAGAGCTGCTGAGGCCTGCTCCTCCTGCGCAATCGTCAGGTTCACTTGCGCCTCGGCGAGCTTCTCGACCGCCTGTAATTGCAAATATCGTGACTCCTGCTGCTCGAACGCGTCTTCGGTCACGGCTTTCTTCTTGAGCAACCGCTTAAAGCGTTCGTAATCGAGTTTCGCCTTGCGAAGGTCGGCTTTGGTCTTCTCGACGTTGGCGACGGCCTCTTGTCTGGCACATTGAGCCACCGTGAGACTATGGCGCCCGATATCAACGTTTTCTTTCAAGTTGGCGGCATCCGTTTGAAAGAGCTTCGTTTCGTCCGCCGTCACGGCCTGGCCCTCCTCCACGAATACGGAGACAACGGTGCCCGGTATTCGCGGAGAGACCATCGCGAAGTTCTTTGCCTCGACATTGCCCTGTACGACAAGGCTCCGCTCGAAATCGCGAGTCTGAGGCATGGTCGTCACCACTGGAACCGCTTTCTTCTCAGTGGAAGGTGTGTCGTCGGAAGCTTCTTTTGCTTGAAGCTGATTACGCAGAATGTACCCGCCTCCCGCGACTAAAACAATCAGGACAAGTCCGATAAGGACGCGGCTGACGATTTTCATCTTCGCAGGTTTGGCATGGTTCTCAGGATTTGCCGTCATTCCTTAGCTCCTCGTAGTCGATTTTGGTCTCGCCCATGGCGTTCAGAAGTATTGCGGTAGCCACCTGGATCTGGAACTGAGAGTTGATTTTCATCATCTCTGTGAGGTCCTTTTCGGCGAGGACCGCCATCAAATCGGACACGTTTACCAGACCTTCCCGCCATTGCTGATCGATCTGATCGTAATGATCGCGGGCCGCGTTGTAGTTATCCTCGGCCACAGCGACGGCGTCCCGGGCAAACTGGAGATTCTGATACGCCTGGAAGACTTCGAGCATTAAGGTCAGCGTCGCCTGTTCCCGCTCCAGCGCCACCCTCTTGACGTTCTCTTTGGCCGCGTCGTATTCATGGACATTGGCAAAGCCGTTGAACACCGTGAGCACGCCCGACAGACCCATGACCCAGTAGTTAGAGTATCTTTGAAATGCGTCGGTTGTATTGACCCGGTCGGCAAAGCCCGCCAGGGAAGGCAAAAAGCCGGACAGAGCGATCTTGACCTTCTCCTTCTCGATCGCAACTTCACGATCGGCGATACGGAGCCGTGGATGATTCAAGAGGGCCTCGGTGATCAAATCTTCCAGGTTTCCCTGTGGTGAGGTCATGGGCTCGGTTTTCTTCAGTTGAAGTGAGCTCAATGGTGAGAGTCCCATGACCGTAAGCAATTGCCCTCTGGTCTGCTCCAGGATCTGGCGCACGCGCCGTCGCTGCAATTCCTGGGATCGCAGGTTGGCGCGGGCTTGATCGCTCTGCCAGGCAAAGACTAATCCTTCGGTTTGGTAGTGCTGTAACTGCTCGGCCAGTTTCCCGGCCGCTCGGATTCGGCTGTCTAACACTTTCTCGATCTCTTCGAGGGCCAGACAGTAGTAGTAGTACGTGGTGACCTGGAGAACGATCATCTGCCGCGTATAATCGGCGGCAAGCTCGGCGATCTCTTCGCCGCGCTTGTACATGGTGTACATGAACCACGTGGACGGATTGAAGATCGAGGTTTGGATATCCCAGGTCATTTCGCGAATCCGTTCGTCGTGCATAGGCTGTGAAGTCGCGCCGGTGACCATCTCCGGCTGAGGATCCCACCGCGTATAGTCGTAGTTGAAACTGACCCGCGGGAGAAACTGAGAAAAGGACGCCTTCCGATCCAGTTGGGCCACTCGCTTTTGCACCTCGGCGATGCGGACGTCCAGGCTGTTCTCCATGGCGATCCTGAGACAATCGTTCAGAGTCAACGGCGTCTCGGCTGGGAGAAGCTGTTCGGCCTTTTCGTCGAGAGACTGTTGGTAATTCCTGACGTGTTCACGGCGGACTTCGTCGCCATTGAAACTGCGGCAGCCGGTCAGCGCCAAGGTCGCAAGGCAGGAAAATAACAAGGCTACGGTTGCTCTCTCAGACATTGCGAATCTTTCCCGGCAGGAGCAATCCTTGGACAAAAAGATGCTCGACTTTCTCGAACATCTCCGTAACGGCGGTCTTATCGAAGTGGCTGACGTTTTCGAAGGCCAAGGTTTCTATTGTGGAGTTGATGGCCTCGGCCGTGATCACAGGATCAACGGGGCGAAATATCCCTTTGCGAATCCCGTCGTCCAGGAGCCTCTCCAGTTTCGATTCCAATATGTCATGGGCGTCCGGCCGGTCTCGGTTCTTGGAGATTTTCGCGCCCCGCGTCCCAAGCTCTGAGACATATAATTTGACGAACGGGGCGTTCTTTTCCAACAATGTCGGGGCATGTCGAATGAACCGGCGCAGACGCTCGATTTCGGTTCCGGGATCGTCCAGAATGCCGATCAGTTCCGTTATAATTCTCTCCCCGCAACTCTTTATCAGCTCGTCGAAGATCGAATCCTTGCTCTCGAAGAAGTTGTAGAGTGTACCGACGGCAAATTCCGACGCGTCCGCGATTTGCTGCATCGAAACATTGTGGAAACCCCGTTCTGTAAAGAGCTTCAACGCCTTATCGAGGATTTCCTGTCTGTGTCGCAATCGCTCTCGCTCCTTGCGTGGCAATTGCCGTGAAATCATCGCAACACCTCATGAATAACAGCATTGATTTTGTGCTCATATTGTGAGTATATAATCATTATATGAATATATATTCACAATTGCAAGAAAAAAAGAAAGCGAAATTTACACAGGTGCGCCCAAGTCAAAAGTCTGCTATTTTCTCGCGGCCAAGTGGTGGACGTGAATTTACGTGTGAGCGAATTGAAGCGGTCAATTATAGGACGTGGCGAAACCCGACACTGCACATGCGAGCTACAAATCTCTCGCCTCCAGCGTTTCTGTGGCTTCCAACCACAGTTCAGTCATGACAAGACGGCCGTCCGCCTTCATATACGGCGGATTGCACGCATTCCGGTAGGCTATTGTTTGGCGATCTCGAAGATGACGGTGCCGCCGTTGGTGCAGTCGAAGGGGTCTGGGCACTGAACGTAGGCCTTCGATTCGTCTTCCTTGCCGTCCAGACCCCACCGGGCCGGTTCGGACACGCGCAGCGCGTTATAGTAGGGCATCAAGGCCGCCAGGCCGTGCATGCAAACAGGAGTGTCGCTAACAAGCTGATAACCCGCCTTGAGAGTGAAGGAATCCCCTACGTTATATGTTGGGCAGTGACCCCTGATTTCCTTGACTGTTACAACAATATCCATATTTGGCGATCTCCGTAAATGAGAATTCGTTCGTTTCGTTTATACCACGCCTTGGCACGGTGTTCAACAAAATGTATGTGAAATACAGGAGAGCATCGGGCGATCAATGCACTGGGAAGAATGCCCAGCACCTCATGTCCCGCCCGATATCCACTTCCTGGTATCCTGACAAGCGGATATATTCACCTCTCCACCAAATCTATTCCTTGATCTGTTTGTCCCGGTACTGAACGTAGGCCTCGCGCATCGCGACGTACGGCTCGAAGGCCTGGGCCTTGAAATCTTCGTATCTTCCGATCTCAAAGGACCCGGCGTTTGTGAACTTGGCGGCCGATATGCCGATTTCGACCTCTTGAGGCTCCACGTAGCGCACCGGATTGAGAAACTGATCGCCCAGCAAACCGAGCGAATCTCTCGCGGTCGATGGGCCGAGCAGCGGCCAGACGATGTAAAAGCCGTTACCCAGTCCGTAGACGCCCAGGGTCTGGCCCAGGTCTTCGTAGACGGGCTTTATCTCGTACTTGTCCAACGCGGGGTCGCCGAGTCCAAGAATGCCGACGGTGGTATTGATCACAAAACGCCGCCATTCCGTGCCCGCGGCTTTATTCTTGCCCTGGAGCAGGCAATTAACCAGGCGGACGGGCGTCGTGATGTTGTTGAAGAAATTGCGGATTCCCAGGCGGCCCGGCTTCGGCATCGTGTTCTTGTACGCCTGGAGAAGCGGTTTGGCGACCCAGAAATACAGCCTGTCGTTCACGGTGAACATGACCCGATTCACAGGCTCTAACGGGTCCGCCACCTCGACCTTTTCCTCGTTCAGCTTTTCCTCCAGCAATCCGAACTCGTCTTCGGTCTCCGCTGAATTGTCCGCCGGGGTGGCGCCGTCAGCTATGGCCGAGTCCGTCTCGCTCGGCGCATCTGCGGAAGCCTGTGTCGAGACGTGCGCGTCTTTCGATGGCGCGCAGCCCGCTACTGCGAAGGCGAGGCACATGCAGAGTAGTGGGCAGAGAACGGAAGAAATGATGAACGAAAGGACGATGGACGATAGACGAGCGATCCCTCGTCCCTCGTCTCTCATTTCACGCCCTTCGTCGTTTGTCGTTCTGCGTCTCCCGTATTCTCTCATCGAGGCTTCCTCAGGCTTCCTTGCCAAATGGCCTTGTGAGCAGCAATAGTTCCGGCATTAAGGTCAGGGCGGCCAGCAACGCCAGCATCATCGCCAGTCCGGTCAGCAGGCCGAAGTACACTGTCGGTTTGAAATTCGACATAGCGAGGATGGAAAAGCCGATGATAATGGTTATCGACGTATAGTACATGGCGTACCCAATACTCCCGTGACATCGATACATCGTGGCCAGATACTTCCGGTCCTTCTGGAATTCGTCCTTGAACCGATGAATATAATGGATCGTATCGTCGACGGCAATTCCTAAACCGATGGCCGCGATGGTAATCGTCATCATGTCCAGCGGCATACCCAGCCAGCCCATGATGCCGAGCACCAGCAGGATGGGCAGAACGTTCGAGAACACGGCGATCAGCGCTATTCTTATTGAGTGGAACAGCACCAGGAACATCGCCGTTAGCGCCGCCGCTGTGAAGCCCAACGTCAGTATCTGGGAACCAAAGAGTTTTTGCAGCATGTTGTTGTAGAGAACCAACATGCCGGCAAGGTGGATATGGCCTTTACCAAAGCCGCCCGGCGCGCCCGGACCGGTCAGATCGTCCTTGATCGTCTTGAGCAATACGTTGCGCCGCAAGTTTTTGTCGGAGTCTATGATGCGCACCCAGAAGCGAGCCTCGTTATACTCGACCGACACGAACGGGTTAACCAGCAGCTTCTTTAATCTCGGCGGCGTTTGATTGAATAGCAGCGCCAGCTCCACGCTGTCCAAAGGCTTGCCGTCATTGAGCTTTTCCGCGATGCTCAGAAGGGTGGCCAGCGACAGAACTTTGCCGGTCTGCGGGAGGTTCTCGAGATAACGATGCACTGCTTCGATACGTCTCATCTTCTCAGCGGTAAACCAGTACTTCTCACCTGTCGCGGCTTTGTCGAAGTCAGCAAACTCATCGAATACATCGTTTCCATCCGTGGCAGCCGCGGCGGCCGGCGGGTCATTGACGTCTGTGAAGTCTGCAATGACGTCGAACGGCGTTGTCCCGCCCAGACGCTGGTCAATCACCTTCATGCCCTGGTAGATCTCGGTGTTCTTGCCAAAATAGTCAATGAAGCAGTTCTCGACCCGAAGCTGCGAAATGCCCAGCAGGCTGAAGACCAGAACTAAGCCGCTGACGATCACGATCATCGCGCCGTGGCCCGCTGTCAGCTTTGCCAGAACCGAGGTGACGGAAAAACGCCAGCCCTGCCCGGCGGGGGGCGTCTCCTTGGGGATCAGCACTAACACGGAAGGAAATAGCAGGAATGTCACGATCAGCGAGACAATCAGCCCGGCGATCATCATCCACCCGAAAGCTATCACGGGCAGGATATTCGAGAGCACGAGGGAGCCGAAGCCTGCAATGGTGGTCAGCACTGTATAGACGCAGGGTCTTAGTTTTTCCACGACTGTGTCGCGGATTAGCCCGCGATTGTCGGCCTTGGGATTCTGGACGAGCAACTCGCGGTAGCGCACGATCAAATGAATCGCAATGGCCATCGTGATGATGAGCTGTAGGGAGATAAAATTGGACGAGATGACCGTCACGTCCCAGCCAAACCATCCCAGCAGACCCATCATGCAAATTACGGAGATCACGCAGCACAACAGCGGCAGGGCGATCCAGCGGATTCTCCGGAAGATGATTCCCAGCATCAAGATTAAGAACAGCAGGACCCCGACGCCGAACACCTTGAGGTCGTTTTTGATGAAGGTAATCATGTCGTCGGCGATCATGCTGACTCCGCCCAGGAACAACTCGGCGTTGCCGCGGTATTTCTTCGCGATGTCGCGAATCGCCATGATCTCCTGATGCCGGCGTTGCCTCGACTCATCCCTTTCCTTTCGCACTTCCTCCGTTTCGTGCACGAGGCCGGCGTGTTCCGTCACAGGCTCCGAGGCGGAGGCCTTCTCCTGCTCGATCTCGTCCGACTTTTCGGCGACATCGCCATCCCCGAGGGTAATCAGCAGGGCCGTCGTTTGCCCGTCGTCACTGAGCAGAAGGTCTTTGCAGAACGGGCTGGTGCGAAGCTCTGCTCGGGCGCGTTGTATGTCCACGCCGGGTGAGGTGAGTGTCGGCAGGTCGGCGGAAAGCTCTTTGAGCGAGACCGGTGGATTCTCCAGCAAAGGAACGTCCAGTATAGTCAGTACCGATTGAACGTGTTTGAGCGACTCCAGGTCATCCCGAAGCCGGGCCAGCGTATCCAGCGACTCTTTCGAGAAGAGGTCCGCCTTGGGTG
>CAYZAH010000109.1:8769-9298 GCA_964475805.1 uncultured Pirellulales bacterium
CAGGAAATCACTCTCGCCGAAGCGGGAACTGACCAGCCGCGAGTACTGCAGGTCTTTGTCGTTTTGCAGGACCAGCGTTTCGGCCGAGGCGTCCAACCTGAATTTCCCGGCCTGGAAGCCCAGAAAAGCGGCCGCGAGCAGGGCGCAGAGGAGGACCGTCCGGGGGTACTGCAAGATAACTCTATCGAAGAAGAAAAGCGTCAGTGAGGAGTGCTTGTCCATAGGCGGACCCGGCTGAGTAGAAGGAGCTATTCCGTCGATGGTTTCTCCAGCCGGGCCAGCAGGTCCTCGACGGTACCTTTGCTGAGAATGTCGTCGAATTGGGACCGGTAGGTTAAGAGGATGCTCACGCCCTGTATCTCCACGTCGTATACCTTCCAGCGCTTGCCCGCCTTACGGAGCTTGTGGATGATCTGAATCTTTTTGTCTTTGGATATCAGCTCCAGCGGTACCTGAATGATGTTCTTTTTACGTATCCCGGGTTTGAATTCGATTTTCTGATCCGTGTAAAGTGCGATCTTCTCGCGAT
>CAYZAH010000110.1:0-9273 GCA_964475805.1 uncultured Pirellulales bacterium
ACGTCTGTGCCGCCATTGGTATGGAAAGGCAACAAGAGTACTTTTCCCCCATAGGAGTGCTATTGGCAGGCTTGTTTTCAAGATTTGCATGGACTTTCAAGGATATGCGAGGCTTGGATGCGTACTTCAGAAAAGTGAATATGATGGGAAGCGGCCAAGGAAAAATGAGACTATGGCCTTTGGACATTTATTCAGAAGGAATCAGACAGCGCATCTACAATGGCCAGTTATCAAATAGTGGTCTGCATGACGAATGGCGCATTGCGTTTTGAAAATGAGCGAGCGAGGGACAGCCACTCATTTAGTAGTGAAGCTCAAGTGCTGTGAATGACCGGGGAATTCTTAGGGCGTTGACAATGGCTTGAATGGAGTGGGCGTTCTGCAAAGGTAACACAAGAAGATGAACTCAAGTATCATGGGGAAGATCAGCTTGTGCCTGGCTTTGTCGCCCTGGGTTTATGGCCTCGCACAAATGCTCGGTATGCCGGGTTTTGGGTGAGGCTCTTTGCTCGGACTCCTTGGAGGAATCCTCGTTGTATTTGGTCCCCCTGTGTTCCTGGGGATTGGTCTGGTGGCCATAGCCAAAGACAAATCCAGGTGGGCAACAGCGGGCCTGGCAGCCAGTCTGATTACGTTTGCTTTGTGGGCCGCTGCTGTCCTGTTCGGGGGCTTTGGGTAGTCGCCACTCACCAGAATGGTTTGCCATCCATGCCGGGAAGGATCGTCACTTATTGTTCTGCAAGGTGTGTATTCAAGAACGTTAGAAGCTTCGGAATTTCTATTTCCGCCGCATTCCATATCTCCCGAAGGTCAATGCCGCGATAATGGTGGATCAGCTTGTCGCGCATGCGAGCCATCGCCGACCACGGGATTTCAGGGTTTGATTTTCGGAAATCTTCCGAGAGGAGTTTTGCGACTTCTCCGATGAGAAGGAATTGATGAATAACGGCTGACTGCGTTTTGAGATCGGTTCGGAACTCGTCAAAACTCATTTGTTCTGCGAATTGCAGAATCAAAAGGACCGCCCGCTTCATATCCAGCAACAAACCTTTGTCACGCTGCATAAACTACCCGTGCACTGTCAAGAATTTCCTTGCGGTAAATCGGGTTGGGGTTTTCTTCGAGCGCTCGGATGTTTACAAGGTCAGCGTCTCTTCCGAGAAGCTCCGTCAGTTCGTTCTCCATGCGGTAATGGTCGAACATGGACCAGTCGGCTTCGGGCGCGAACGTAACGAGCAGGTCGATGTCGCTGCCGGGCTTGAGGTCGCCGCGAACGGCGGAACCAAAGACGGCCAGCTCCTTTATCTTCCAGCGACGGCAAAAATCCGTAATCGCCGCTTGGTCTATTCCGAAATCGGCGTGAGTCATAAAACGTCTCCTGGACAAGGCAACGTAGCTTGCCGGCCTCTGTTAGCCGAAGTCCTTTTCGCTCAGATACGGGACGATGATAAAAATCGTACCACCTCGCGAATCTCGCATATCGTATGCCGAATAGAGTGCGCCGTCAAGAGATTCTCCTCGCGATCCGGTGTGATGACCCGTCCTTAATGTCGTACGTTCTACGCCCTAAATCGGAGATCGATTTGAAGGTCGTCAGGCGGAACGGGCTTGACGGCGAGGGGTGGAAATCATACAATACGTTCAGCCGCTGGGGAAGGTTTACCTGACGATAAGGTCAAGGAGTTTGTGATGCCGAAAGCCAAAGGATTCACCTTGATCGAGCTGCTCGTGGTCATTTCGATCATTGCCTTGTTGCTGTCGCTGCTGATGCCGGCGCTGGCACGGGTCCGGGAGCAGGCCAGGACCGTCGGCTGTCTGGCGAACCTCAAGCAGTGGAACCTTGTCTGCGCAATGTACACCGAAGACAACGACGGCAAGTTCTGGTCCGGCTTGAATTCCTACGGTCATTGGTGGCCGTGGCAATTGGAAAATCGCCTCAAAGACTGGAAGACGAATAAGACGTGGCTATGCCCGACGGCCACAAAGCCTATCATCGACGAAAATGGCATCTCCACGCCCACGCTGAACATTTCCAATGCCTGGGGCATCTACACGGAGGACCATACGGACAGCTTTACCGGCACGGTGTACGGCGCAGGGCCGCATGGCGTGAACGGAAGCTACAGTATTAACGGCTACGTGCTGAGCATACCTACCGACGCCACATTCGTTCGCGACGTGCCCGCTCAGAACGGCTGGAGAACGCCCAACGTGGCCGGCGCAGGCCGGGCGCCCCTGTTCATGGATGCGCTGCGTTTCGACCTGTTCCCAATAGAGACCGACGGACCCGCGGAATACGAATTCGCAAGCTGGGAAGGCGAGAGCCGGATGGCTCGCTGCTGTATCAACCGGCACGATGGATTTGTGGGCATGGCGTTTTTGGATTTTTCCGCACGGAAGGTGGGCCTCAAAGAATTGTGGACGCTGAAGTGGCATCGCCAGTTCAACACGACGGGGCAGTGGACCAAGGCCGGGGGTATCCAGTCCAGCGACTGGCCCGAATGGATAAGAAACTTCAAGGATTATTGAACGGCCCTTCAAGTCCCTGCGCCGCTTAATCAACGGTGTTTTTTTCTCTCCATCCGCTAGGAACCGGAAAATAAGCAACTTTTTTTGAAATTTTTCTTTGCAATGCAAAGTAATTTGTATTATGATTCACCTTAGAAAGGAGATCGGTCATGATTGCGGTTCATATTCACGATGCTTTGGCACAAGTGCGAGAGTTGAAGATGCGAGTGCTGAATGCTCAACGGTTTACAGGCTACTCAGGGCGCTCTCGTACTTTCGGGGGAGCCATCGCCATACTCGCTCCCTTCGTAATGAGTGCCGAATGGTATCCTCAGACAATCATTGCGCATGTCGCGGGCTGGGGTTTCGTGTTTCTGTGTGCGGCTTTGGCAAACTACTCGGCCTTGCTCTATTGGTTCCTTTTCCATCCGGAACCCGAAAGGGACATTCGAAGGTTGATACCTACAGTCGATGCGCTCCCATCGCTGGTGGTGGGAGGCATATTAACCGGCGCCCTTATTTTCCATAGGCAGTACGATCTGTTGTTTGGCACGTGGATGTGTTTGTTCGGACTAACTAACCTGTCCTGCCGCCAGACTTTGCCGAAAGCTCTATGGCCGTTAGGTTTGTTCTACATTACCTGCGGCACTGTCTGCTTGTTGGTGCCGTGGATAAAACTAACCGATCCCTGGCCGATGGGAATCGTTTTCGGTGTGGGAGAATTGATAGGAGGTTACATCTTCCATCAGAATCGTCTGTCTCACGCCACCGTCGTCGGTTCCACAAATTCACAAGGACGAAGCTATGACTAATCCCACGGACAATCCCTCGAGCGGATCTTCCACGAGCCCGGACGGCTTACTATCATGTCCGACCTGCTTGGCGCCTCGAAGGGACTTACTTTCACCGAACTTAAGAAGAACAGCAACTTAACCGACGGCAATCTCAGCCGGCACCTGAAGGTTTTGGAAAAAGCCAATGCTGTGACGATCAATAAGACCTTTGTAAAGAACCGTCCCCAAACAACGGTCGCCTTGTCCAAGCGTGGCCGCAAGGATTTTCTGGCCTATCTGCAAGCCTTGGAAGCCGTGCTTTTGGACGCCGCGAGCAAAGTCGAGCCCGTGGAAGCACGGAAGGGATTCAATATCTCCATCTTTGGCGTTCATCCGGCAAAGGCTTAACACACGTTATGCGAAGAATAGCAAACACAATTTTCGGCTTATACTTTGCAATGCAAAGTTATTGTTGTTGTAAATATATAGATAGAACTTCCTGTACTAAGTGAGGGTCCAAAACCATGTATGTCAAATTCATTTTGCCCGCGCTCACCGAAGCGCATGGAAAATACTTTCGCCCGATTAAGTATTCTCTTTTTCCTCCGCTCGGACTTGCCACCCTTGCCGGCTATCTGAGAGATTCCGATGAGGCGAAGATCGTAGACGAGCACGTCCAAAAGATATACTTGGATGATCGTCCCGATATCGTCGCGATTGAAGTCTACGTTACATCCGCAAAACGCGCTTACCGCATTGCCGATTATTACCGAAAACGCGGCGTTTACGTCGTGATGGGCGGTCTGCATCCAACAGCCTGCCCCGAGGAAGCTCTCCTGCACGCGGACACCTTGGTGCTCGGTCCGGCAGAAGAAGCGTGGCCTCGTTTCCTGACAGACTTCCGAAATCGCGTCCCAGAACCCATCTATAGGTCCAGGTCTCGCGAGTTAGCCGATCTTCCTCCATTGCGCCGGGATTTGATCGAGCGCAGAAGATATCTCGTCCCCAACTCCATCGTCATTTCCCGAGGCTGCCCCCACGCATGTGATTTCTGCTATAGCAACTCATTCTTTCGCGGGGGCAGCCGCTTCTATACTTACCCTGTGGAAAAAGCACTTTCCGAGATTCAGCAGTTGCCGGGCCGGCATCTCTTCTTCCTCGACGACAATATTTTCGGCGATCCTGTTTTCGCCACTTCTTTGTTCAGTGGCATGATCGGCATGAACCGAATCTGGCAAGCCGCCGCTACGGTCCGCTCTATCCTGAATGCCAAGCTGCTTGACATTGCAGTGCAAGCCGGGCTGAGAAGTCTTTTCATCGGCTTTGAATCCCTCAATCAACATGCCATGCATCAACACCAAAAACGTCATAACCGCGTCGCCGAATACGAGCTTGCCGTCAAGATGCTGCATGACCGCGGCGTCATGATTAACGCGAGTTTTGTCTTTGGCCTCGACGGTGACACATCGTCTGTTTTCGATGCCACAACGGAATGGGCAATCTCAAAAGGCATTGAAACGGCCACTTTCCACATCCTGACACCGTACCCGGGAACAGCGCTCTATGAAAGGTACACGGCTTCAAACCGAATCCTACATCGCGACTGGGACCTCTACGATACACGCCATGCCGTTTTTTGCCACCCCAATATGTCGAAAGATACTCTTGAGAAGGGATATGCAAGATCTTACGAGTCGTTTTACAAATGGGCGAATATTATTCGCTCGGCTCGAAACAAATCGACATTGACGGAGAATCTCAGGCACATCGCATACGTCGGCGCGTGGAAGAAATTTGATCCGCTATGGTCCACATTGATAAAAATCCGAGGTCTCCAACTCGCCATCTCACCTTTGGAAAGAGTACTAAACGGAAATCAACAAGCTATTCGTCGGGATAGTCAGGATAACCAAAGGGCAGCGGGGCTGTTGAAAAAGCTCGACAGCCGCGAATGGTGATCCCGGTCTGCAATCAACGATGGTTGCCGCCAAAACCCCAGGACACACGGTCACATTCAGCCACGATAGGGATGCTCCCAGGGAGCGCGATACGCGCGCTTTAGTTGTACCGCAGCCTTGGGATTGCCGATGATTTCCTGAGACTCCCGATCCCAGAAAACCTTCGCGTTCATGTCATAAGCGATCATAGCCAATTTTACGGTGGCGGTAGAATAATATCCCTCTTCGGTGGTGCAAGGGGGTTGTCTGCGCGAGCGCACAGCTTCAAGGAACTCGGACATATGTTCAGTGCCCATGTCGCTTGCAATCTCATTGACTGTATGCTGCTTGTTTCTACCCTTGGGAATAATGATCCATCGGCCGTCAGTTGCAAAAACAGTTCCCTTCTCACCGTAAAAGAATATCCCGTTCGAGACGCCGGGGTCATACTCCTGCGCTCCCCAAATGTGATGGCGCCAAATCACGGGACACGTATCGAAGTCGAAGTGAACGGTTAGTATGTCGGGTGTCGTGATCTTGTTCTTGAAGTAGTAAATTCCACCCATGGCCTGCACCGAGACCGGCATGGTCTCGCCCAGAATCCAACGGGTCGCATCAATCAAGTGAATACCCCAGTCAACTAAATGGCCGTGGCCATACTCCTTTTCCAGCCTCCATGAAACGTGACCTATCTGTGGACAATACGGCAGCTTGGGGGCGGGTCCACACCACAAATCCCAGTCCAGCGTCGCAGGCGGGTCCTGGATGGTCGTGTCCCGTATGCCCGCGGTGTAGTGAATCTGGGCCTCCGCCTGAACGACGCGGCCGATATTGCCTTGTTGAATGTATTGCCGGGCTTGCTGAATGGCCTTGCTCTTGCGCCGTTGGAAGCCGATTTGTACGATGCGATCGCTCTTCTTCGCGGCGTCCACCATAGCCATGCCCTCACAGACGTCGTAGGCCAGCGGCTTCTCACAGTACACGTCGAGACCCTTTTCCAAAGCCGCGATGAACATGAGTGCATGCCAATGAGGTGGGGTCGCTATGATCACAGCTTCCAATCCCGGAGTATCCAGCAACTCCTTGTAGTGCTTGAACGTCTTCGGACGTGAGCCTTGCATCTTCTCGAGCCGGTCTGCGACATCGGTGAGATGTTGGCTGTCAACGTCGCAAACGGCTATCACCTCCACACCGCCCACTTTGAAAGCCGCTCGTACATCTGACATCCCATACCCACCACAACCAATCAGGCCCATTCGCAGCTTAGGCTCGCCGTTTGTGTTCTCGCCCGCCGCACAGAGCGTGCTCGTCATCGCAATCGTGCCGGCTGTTGTCGTTCTGATAAATTCGCGTCGATTCATCTTTTCCATAGCAATCGTCCCTTCCGCCTCGGCAGGCAAGGCCAATGTTGTGGTGTTATGTCACCCAAGAATCAGCCATGAGCATTACACTAAAGATTTAGTTTTTTCACGTACTGATATTTGATTCCAAATCATAGTACTTCTCAAAGTACCGTTGTCAATCCAAACCTGCTCTGGTCGTCCGGCGCCGTGCCGACAACATAGAACTTGAATCTGGAATTACGGTGCGGTAGACTGAAGAACATACAGGAGATAACGGATGTCGCAGAAGATAAAGATCACAGCAAATACCGTTCAGGTTGAAGCCGAATTGAATGACAGCCCAACAGCTAAAGCGATAATTGACATACTGCCAATAAAGGCTTTGGCCCAGCGATGGGGTGGAGAGATTTATTTCTCCATCCCGGCAAGAGGAACTCTGGAGGTCGAGAGCCGCGATGTTTTGGAAGCGGGGGAACTCGGTTACTGGCCGCCGGGAAGCGCTTTCTGCATATTCTTCGGCCCTACGCCTTCATCGCAGGGCGATGAGATCAGAGCTGCGTCGGCTGTCAATATCGTCGGAAAGCTCAAAGGTGACTGGTCAAGATTCTGGGATGTCAATAGCGGGGACAGTGTCACTGTCGAGGTGGCATAAGGCCCTCCCGGCGGCGTTCAGGAAGTGATTTATGTAGGTGGACAGTGGGAGTCGGGGAATAGAAAACGGATGGACATCTTTCGGCGGATGTAAAAGACTGAATACAGTAATGAAACGCGCGCTGATGGTATGCCGCCATTTGCATCGGAGAACAGCCCGCTGAAGGGCAATCGGCACCGAGTGTGTCGTCAACATGATCGAACGAATGACAAGGAAGCTCCTCATGAAAACGTTTCTCATTGGTGACCTCTGCGTACTCTTTGCGATTGTCTTTGCTCCAGCCGCGAGTTCACGCCCTCTTTTGCAGCCGGTGGTTGAAGCCGAGGAAACTATCTACAGCTATGAGCCGGCAAACAACGGCGCCGGTCCGATGTGGTGTCACGGCTCGACGTGCCTGGTTAATCTCGGTGATGCTCTCTTTGCCAGCGGCTTAGAGACTATCCCGGGAGCCAAGCCGCTCAACAACTGCCGTTGGATGCTATTCAAACGGGAACAACAAGGCTGGCAGAAGGTCTGTTTCGACACGTCGGGACGTACCCGAGAGCCTGCCCCGTTAGTCGGCTACCCCGGCGGTCCGCTCTTTCTTTCAGCCAACCCGACGCTGAACACGGACCCAAACGCCTATTCCGGGCCGGCTCGCCCCGAGTTGCTTCAATTCACCGCCCAAGAGCCCGGCAAGCCCGCACGCACGTTGATCCCTGTGTGGTCCGGCCAGCCTAAGTTCACCGAGCACTCCTATCGGAGTTTTGCCGCCGATGGGCCGAATCGCGAGCTGATCCTCTTTCAAAACATCGGATATACACACGCCGAATGGGCGTTTCTGGATCGCGCCGACAAGTGGAGCGCGCAGGGCCAGCTCAAATGGCCCTGGGGAGCAAATTACTCAAAGCCTCGACCTATCCGCGTGTGCTATCCCAACGTGATGCTGAGAAATCGCGAGGTCCATTTCTGCGGGGTCAGTGACATCATCGAGCCGAACGAGCAATGGCGTGCGTTCAAAAAGCAACTCACCGGCCGGGAGTGGGATTACGACTTCCGACGGCTGTTCTATACCTGGTCGCCTGACATCACGGCCGGCCGGTTTGAGCCGTGGGTAGAGATCGCCAGCCGGGAAAGGACATGCGGGTGGATCAGCCCCGGCGATCTCTGGGTCGATCCGAACGGCAAAGTGCATATCCTCTGGACCGAACGAGCCATAGACGAGCGTCTGCGCGAAAGATTCTTCCCCGATGCGAAGCAGAGCTACTCGCTGAACTACGCCGTCGTCCGGGACGGCGCGGTAACCTCGCGTCATGTACTGCTGCTCGCCGAGGAAGGCAAAGCGAACGAACGTCCCGGCCGCGCGCGGTTTCACGTCACTCCGGACAACCGTCTGTTCGTGTTCTACTATGTGTCCGGCTCGAATGCAAACGGCCAGCCTGTCTCAGAAAACCGCCTGCAGGAAATCCTGCCGGATGGGTCCGTTTCCGAATCCGTCCGGGTTCCGCTGAAAGAGCCGTTTGTCGATTTTATGACTGCTACCGTCCGAGCCGGCTCGCCACCATCGAAGGCATTGGACGTGCTGGGAGTACGCCGAGGATCGGGCACAACGATCAGCTTCGCACGGATCAGGATCAACTGATGAGGACTCAGGTCATGGGGGTAATCATCTCTCTGCCGGACGATCTGTAGCTGCCCAGGAATGCGCCGAATTTTGCCGCCCGATCCGGAGGAAGATGAGAATCTCGGGAACAAGGCTGAATACAGCGCCACATTTGAAGACCTTTGCAAAATGTTACATGTCAGATTCCACCATGCGGCCCTCCCCAGGAAGTAACCTAGAGGCAGGCTCGCCCGCCATGCTTCAGGCTGTGGAAGTAAGGTAGCGACCAGGTCCGTACGTATGCGCCGAGTGGGATTTTGGGGGCATGCCGTCTTACCAGATTATCGGTTTGGCCGACATAACGTAGACCGACGGTTCGATTCACTACTATATATACCCGAAATGGACCTCCCGCGATTTCCAAACTCCCCGAGTAGGACTCGAACCTACAACCTAGCGGTTAATCCGCCTCCGGCGG
>CAYZAH010000111.1:0-9260 GCA_964475805.1 uncultured Pirellulales bacterium
AGGCGCCAAAACCATCGACGGCATCGCCATGTTCGTCAACCAGGCCATGGCCCAATTCAACCTCTTCACCAACCAGGACGGCAACCCCGACCTCATGCGCAAGACGGTTTTGGGTTTTCTTTCTCATTAGTGACTGGTACAGTATTATCTGACATTGAAAAACAGGTTACGACCGGTAGAAAGAAGAAATTTGATCGCGCAGATCGGGAGACCAGAAGCAAGGACAATGGTAACATTAAGTGACATAGAAGAATACGGCCAACGAATCGGGCGGCAGTTCGATGCTGAACGGATTATCCTTTTTGGCTCTTGTGCGCGAGGGGCGAGTACGGGAGAGTAATCTATGACCGATGATATCAGCACACTCGTACGACAATGGAAGAAAATGGTGGATGTACCGAAACAAATTGAATACCGGGTGACGGGCAGCGAAGAGGATTTTGCGGCGGCTCAGTCTCTTTTCGAGAAAGGTCATTTTCGTCACAGCCTTTTCTTCGCTCACCTCGCTATGGAGAAGATGCTCAAGGCCCACGTGGCTCGGCAAACGGAAGATATACCTCCACGAATACATAACCTGGTTCGCCTTACGGTGATAGCGGGACTATCTCCTGCCCCTGAGCAGGTGAGTTTTTTGCGTCGCTTCAATTTGTTTCAACTGGAAGGACGCTACCCGGACTCGGCTCACGCGATCATGGACTCGAATATGGTCAGAGAAAGACTCGCTTTGACTGGAGACTTGCTTAAATGGTTGAAAGCACAATTTTGAACGCCTTGAAACGCTATATTGTAGCGCTCGGTTCATTCGGGATCCATGCCAGCAGGTTGGTTCTCTTTGGTTCTTTTGCGCGAGGCGACGCCGACGAATGGAGCGACATCGACTTGGTTGTGATCGCCCCGGAATTTGATGGGCCGCGGGAGCTGACCGTCGTCGAGAAGCTGTGGCTGGCCACGGCTTCAGCCGATGATCGGATCGAACCGATACCCTGCGGGGAGCGGGAGTGGGAGACGGAGCAGGGGCGTCCTATCCTCGATATCGCCCGACGGGAAGGAATCGTCATCACCGCCTGAGCGAAATTGTTCCGAAAAAATAGTTTGCAATCCGCCCCTAAGGCCCTAATATTGCCTGCACGTTCAGTAGTGTGGCAGGAAGTGTATCCCGGTTTTTGAAAGGAGCCCATTATGTCTCGTTCTAGTCGAACCCTCATGATTTGCATTCTACTGGCCTTGTCGGTCGGTTTTGTGTCATCCACAATAGCCTCAGTCCAGGTCTCGCCGGCTGAGAAACTCATATCGGCGACGCCCGACGACGTTCTGGCCCTTATCTCCACAAGCGGCGGCGACAGCCTCAAAACCGCGTTTGACAAGACCGTCGCGGCCCGGCTCTGGCACGACCCGGGCGTGCAAAGCTTCCTCAAATCCCTCGAAGATGGGCTCCTCGCAAAGGCAACGGGCGGAGCGACCGATGCCGGAACGACCGCGACCATTGAAACCGTCCGCAGCTCCATCCGGCTGGTCCTGACCAGGCCGCTCGTCATCGGCGTCGCCGGCAAACAAGGGCAGGGCGGGCCACCGATTTACGGCTTTGCCATGCTGGACGCCGGACCCCGCAAGGCGGAAATCGTCGCGGCCCTGGCCAAACTGGAAGCGATGGCCGGTGAGGGGGATATTGTTGACGTCAAGGTCGGCTCGCTCACGATGCACGGTCCTAAAGACCCCGGCGGTCTTCCGGGCTACTGGGGCTGGTCCGGAGATCACTTCATCTTCTCGATCAACGACGACACCGGGCTGGCCATGAAGCATCTCCAGGGAGGCGGCGGGGCGGTTTTCGACCAGATTAAGAAAGTCCCCGGAACAGGTGACGCATTCGTGATGTACGTCAACCGGGAGAACATATTCGACGTTCTGGACGTCATCGCAAAAATGCAAGGGGCCGAAGACAAGTTCGGCATCATCAAAGCCGTCATCAACGAGCTGGGCCTCAGCAATCTCAAAACCATCACGGCGCGCACAGGTTTTGATGGATCTGACATGGTTGGCAACTCGTTGCTGGCAATTTCAAAGCCCCGGACGGGCTTGTTCACCCTCTGCAAACCCATCAACCTCGAAATGTTCGATGCAGTGGACGCCGGCGCCATCGGCGCGTCGGCCTTCAATTTCGACATGGCCGGCCTTTACGACACGGTGATGAAGGCGGTGAAGACAGCCACAGGCGATCAATTTCCACAAATCGAACAAGGCATCGCCGGGCTCGAGGCGCAACTGAACATCAAGATTCGAGACGGTTTGCTCAAGAGCTTCGGCGGTCCGATGGTGGTCTACTCCATGCCCGGCGGACCCGCATCCGGGTCGCCTCAAGGCGCGTTCGCCATGGTCGCCAAGATGAGCGATGCCAAGCTGTGGGAAGATTCCATAACGGCTCTGGGACAGTTCGCGGCGGCCAACAGCAACGGCATGGTCCAGGTCAGCTCGCAGGCCCAGGGGAACATGACCATGCACACGTGGACCGTCTTGCCGCTGGCCATGGCGCAGGTCATGCCCAGTTGGACCATCGTGGGCGACAAGCTCATCATTGCGTCAAACCCGACGCTTCTCAGTTCCGGTGCCGATCAGCTTAGCTCCGAGAAGAAATCTATACGCAGCACGGAAGGCTTCAAGAAGGCAACAGCCAACCTGCCCGATAATCTGATCTCTTTCAAATACAATGACGCCAAGGCCCAGTTCAACCAGATGATGATGAGCTTGCAGCAGTTTTGGCCGATGGCGACGATGCAGGCGGCCAAGGCGGGCTTCAAACTGCCTGTCGTCTTGCCAAACCTGACGCAGATCGCCGAATATATGGGCCCGTCGTACCAATACTCCTGGTTCGACGATCAGGGACTTCGCTCGAGTTCTCGGGCAGTAGGCCTGTAGGCGAGCCCACCTGTCAGAGTATAGCGACGGCGATTCGGTACAAGTGGAAGATAACTGAGTGGATATCGGAGTCTCTCTGAACAGTTTCTCGGTCCGAGAAGGGAGATATCTGTTCAACCAGTCTCTTGTCCTGTGCAAAATCCGGACACGCAGACGGTTCAGTTCTTTTTCCGTCCCATTGATTGCATTTGCCACTAACGGTCGATATAATCCAAAGAAGTCTCGTAAACCGATGGCTGCTAAGTGGATCGCCAAAGCACAAGGGGATTTAATGGTGCACCTCGTAGTAAGGCTTAGATTAGGGACGTAGAGTTCAAGAGGATCTATTCGATGGCTAAGAGTCGCAAGAAAACGCAAAAGGTCGTTTTAGCATATAGTGGCGGGTTGGATACCAGTGTCATTTTACCCTGGCTCAAGGAAACGTATGGCTACGAAGTCATCGCCTTTGCCGCCGAGCTGGGCCAGGGCGATGAGCTGGCGGGCATCAAGCGAAAGGCACTGGCCAGCGGGGCCGCCAAGTGCATCGTCAAGGACCTTCGGAAGGAATTCGCGGAAAGTTATCTCTGGCCCATGCTTAAGGCCGGGGCGATCTATGAGAGCAAGTATCTCCTGGGCACGAGTATCGCCCGACCGCTGATTGCCAAGCATCAGGTGGATGTCGCCCATGCCGAGGGCGCGACGGCCGTCGCTCACGGCGCCACGGGCAAAGGCAACGACCAGGTCCGGTTCGAGCTGACCTATATGGCGCTCGATCCGGCCTTACAGATTGTCGCTCCCTGGAAGGACCCGAACTTCACGCTCACCTCGCGCGAGGCGGCGGTGGACTACGCCAAGAAACACAAAATCCCAGTCGATCAAACGAAACAGAAGATCTATTCCCGCGACCGCAACCTGTGGCATATCAGTCACGAAGGGGCCGATCTTGAAGACCCCGCGAATGAGCCAAAAGAGGATTTATTCGTGATCTCCCGGCCGGTCTCGAAAACGCCGGATACGCCGGATTACGTGACGATCGGTTTCTTCGAGGGAGTGCCCGTCAAACTGAACGGCAAGCTCACAAGTGACGTGAAGTTGATCGAAACATTGAACGAGATGGGCGGCCAACACGGCGTCGGACAAGTGGACTTAGTCGAGAACCGTTTGGTCGGCATCAAGTCAAGGGGTGTGTACGAGACACCGGGTGGAACGATTCTCATGGCGGCGCATAACGCTTTGGAGACGCTGACGCTGGACCGCGAGACCATGCACTACAAACAGCAAATCGCTCTGAAGTACGCCGAGCTTGTCTATTACGGCCAGTGGTTCAGCCAGTTGCGCGAAGCACTCGATGCGTTCGTTGAGGTAACCCAGCGCAACGTCACCGGCGAGGTCAAGATGAAACTGTTCAAGGGCCAGTGCACGCTGGCAGGCGTCACGAGTCCAAACAGCCTGTACCGGACCGACCTGGCCAGTTTTAAGATGGGTGCCGAATACGACCCGACGGACGCAACCGGATTCATCCGTTTGTTCGGCCTGCCCGCACGTGTCGCCGCCGTTGTCAACAAGAGTACGAAAAATGCAAAGTGAAATCACTCAACTAACACACGTGGAGGTGGCTGAGATCGTTGGCAGTATCGAAGAGTAAACTCTAAGGATGGAGTTGAATAATTGTCTATTATAATCTTAGGCACTTTAGACCCCGGGCACTTTACACTGCTTGCCTCCCCCATGCCGGGTCCGGAGTGGATTTGGCTCGCCTTTGTCTTTGCACTCGGCTGCTGTATCGGCAGTTTCCTGAACGTTGTCGTCTATCGCCTGCCGCGGGATAAGTCGCTGGTAACGCCGCCGTCCGCCTGCCCCTCCTGCGGGCAACACATTCGCTTTTACGACAATATCCCGCTCCTTTCCTGGCTGGTCCTGGGACGGCGCTGCCGATACTGCAAGACGCCTATATCTCCGCGCTATTTCATCATTGAGCTGCTAACCGGCTTGGTTTTCCTCGGCTTGTTCATCCTGTATTTCTACACCGACGTGCGAAGCCACGTCCAACCGTTCTTAGAGCGGGGCTGGCTCATTTATCTGCTCGATATTACTCTGCTCGCGGCCTTCATCGCTGCATCGGCCATCGACCTGGAGCGATGGATCATTCCGTTGTCTCTATGCTGGTTCGTGACGGCGGCGGGACTCATCGGCTCAGCGGTGGGCGGCTTCATCATCAACCCGACCCTGATTCGAGCCTACGGGCTGCTACCGTTCGCGTCGGCTCGAACGGGTGCCCTGGCGGCGGGCGCAGCTATCGGTTTGGTCGTCTCGTGCGTGCTGCTGGCCAGCGGCTTAATCAAAAGAAGCTACGAACCGAACGATCCTGACGGCGATCAGACCGAAAGGGAAGAGGACGCCGTCAAAGACGAATCTGCTTACGCATCGCAAGAAACCACCGACCAAGAATTCAATCATCGGCTGGAAGCCTTTCGAGAGACCGTTTTCCTGGCGCCGATCATCACGTGCGCGTGCCTGGCTTTCTGGCTCAGCAGCGACGTCGAGCCGGTGAAAAGCTGGTGGCTGGGTGTCTCCCGCGACCAATTCTCCCAACACCCCGTCGTGGCCGGATTTCTGGGTAGTCTCTGGGGCTATTTCGCCGGGTGCGGGATCGTCTGGGGGGTACGGATTCTCGGCACTTTTCTATTCGGGAAGGAGGCGATGGGACTGGGCGACATGCACTTAATGGGGGCGGCCGGAGCCGTGATCGGGGCGTCTCCAGTCGTGATTGCCTTCTTCGTCGCCCCGTTTTTCGGCCTGGCCTGGGCCGGGGTGCAGATGTTTTTCAGAAAAATTCGACAAATTCCGTACGGTCCTTTCTTGTCCCTGGCCGTCTTTCTTGTTATGATCTTTCACGATTTGATCCAGAACCAGATCGATTTGCTTTTTCATTGAGGATTAAGGATTCATAAGGAGGTGCCGAATGCGAGCCACCAGTAGAAAAACGATTGCCCTGTTAATCAGTCTTGTCTCATTGAGTCTTCTGTCCGGTTGTACGAACTGGCAAAAGAAGTATCAGGCCCTGCTCGTGCAATATGAGAATTGCAAGGGCCAGGTCGACTACGAACGCGGAGAGAAAAGCCAGCTTGCCAACCGAATTAGCCAGGATCAACAGACGATCGAGGAATTGCAGAGACAAATCGAAGAGAAACGCAAGACCCCGGCTGTTGCCACCGGCTTCGGTGAGGGCTACGACGTCGCCTTCGATCCGAACGCGGGAACCATTACCGTCACGCTTCCGAATGCGATTCTTTTCGATTCGGGCAAAGCGACCCTCAAGACAGCCACCAGCGGGGAGCTCGATCATATTTATTCCGTCCTGCAAGATAAATACAGAGGCAAACAGATTGACGTTGTCGGCCATACTGACACGGATCCCATCCGAAAAACGAAAGATAAATGGAAAGATAACTGGGAGCTTTCCGCTGAACGCGCCCTGACGGTGACCCGATATCTCATCAAACGCGGTATTCCCGTGGACAAAATCCGAGCCATCGGGTGCGGCGAGAGCCGGCCTATCGCGTCCAATTCAACAGTCAGCGGTAAAGCAAAGAACCGCCGGGTCGAAATCGTCGTGCACATAAGAGGCTAAAGCGTCGACGCGAATCACTCTACGAAACGTTCGGTCTGTAGCACGCCGTCCTTCGTAACCCGAACGGTGATGGCGCCATCTTCGGATGTATGGAAGAGCTTCGAGCCGGTCTCGCGGATAAGAGTGTCGTTGCTTCTCTCGTACTGACTCCGGTCGCAACTACATATCAGAATACGCGCGTCGAGCTTCTCCAAAAACTCAGGAACCAGCGTGTTGGTAGAACCGTGGTGTGGGACTACCACGGCGTCGGCCCTGAGATTGGGATGTCGCCGAAGGAGTTCCTTCTGTGCGAACTCTTCAATATCCGAGCAAAGAAGTATGCGAATACCGGCAAACTCGATGAGCGAAACCAACGACTTGTCGTTGTCACCGAGAGTCTCATCGTCGCCTATCTCCTCATCCGGCCAGAGGATTCGTACGCTGATGCCTTGAGCTAATTTCAAGTCTCCGCGCACATGTTCCACGCCAAGCCCCCGTTCATCGAGCCAATCGCGGAGAAACGTCGCCGTCCCCCACGTATCCGTCTCGTCAAAGAAGGCGTCATTGGCATAAACGTCCTCGACCTCGCAACGCTTGACAATCTCGGGTATGCCGTTGATATGATCGACGTCATTGTGGCTGATAATGATCGCGTCAATCTTGTCTATGCCGGCGTGCTCCAGGTATGGCGCGACAATTCGCGCCCCGATATCAGCCCTGTGCAGCGAGCCGGCGTCAAACAAGACGTTCTCCCCATCCGGCAGCCTCAGCAGTATCGCCTGTCCGTGACCCACGTCGAGGCACGTCATGACCAGATCGCCTCGCTGACTCGGCTGCCATTTTGCGGCGCCGAGATAGATGACCATCACGGGGATTGCCGCCATGACGACAGTTCGCTTGACAAAGGGCCGGCGAAAGACCGCAAAACCTGCAAAGCCGATGAAGCCGTAATACAGAAGGACCGGCGCCAGCGACACCCGCCCGATCAGTATTTGCGAGACACCAACCCGCGCCAGTTGCCTGACAATCCAGGTAAAAGCACCGGACAGATATATGACCGCGTTACCCAAAACGGAACTCAAGGTCGGCAATACGAAGAACAGAACCATCTTCAGAAAACCTATACAAAGGATAGCACTGACAAGCGGAAAGACCAGGACTGTCCAGATACATGTAAGCGGATTAATCGTGTGGAAATGATAGAGCAGAATACCTGCTCCTCCCAACCAAGCCGCCAAGCCCAAGGCAAACAGTGAGCGAGGGTCAGGTAGTACGGCAAGATATCCTTTGAGTGGCTGCCGGTGGCTGTCCTCTCCGTGCATGAAGCCTTCGATCCGCTCGGTGAAGAGTGTGATGCTGAGCACGGAAGCGAATGATAGCTGCCATCCGGCCTCAAACAATTCCGTCGGCCTGACCAGTAACAGAATGATCGCAGCGAGAGATAGTGTATTGATGGCGTTTGAGTGCCGTCGCAGAAGAATCGCGGCGCAAAAGACCCAGGCGATGATCGCCGCTCGCACGGTCGGCGCTCTCGGGGGAACAATCAACAAAAACACGCCTATTGCGATTGCACAAATCACCGCTCGTGCCGGTTTCAAAAATCCCGCTATTCCGCACATGAGCCAGACGACGCCGAACAGGATGCCCAGGTGCATTCCGGAGAGGCTGATCAGGTGCAGCAGGCCCGTCTTGCGAAAGGCCAGATAGGTGTCCGCGTCGATGTCGCGCCGATAGCCTAACAGCAGGGCCTGCAGTAAGCCCCGGCTGCTTTCGTCCTGCGGCACGTCGCTCAACAGAGCGCTCGTCGCGACTTGTTTTACTCTCGCCTTGAGCCGTGCGAACGCGCTGGAGGGCGGGTGGTCAAGCACAGTAACGCCGGCCCGCGATTGCACCAACACAACGACATAGACGTTTCGGCGAGCCAGGTACGCGGCTGTATCGAATTGGCCGGGATTGGTCGGCGGCTGAAAACGGTCCAGCCAGCAGTAGGCCTGAATCGCCTCGCCGACCTTCAAGTCCAGGACCGGCTCACCTACCTGCACGCGGGTTGTGCCGGTTGCCTTCTCCCAGCCGTTGATTGCCTCGATCTCGGTGACTTTAAGGTAGAAGCTGCTGCCCGGATCGGTCGGCTCGAATCGCGCGAATTCCCAGTCGGGGTACTTGTTGATCTGTGGCTCACTGACGATGGAACCACGAATCGTGGCGAGTATCCGCTCACCTGTCACCAGATTGCGAATGTCACTCGCTTGCGGCCGGTTGTAGCTCGTCAGCCGGATCGCACCGACACATACAAAGCATCCAAGGGTCAGATAAGCCGTGACGTATCGGCCGGAAGCATTAAATCGCGGAACGCAAAAGAAAATGATGACCGTCAACGCGAGCAAAGCCAGCAATCCGAACCACATCGACACCGATAAATCGGCTGTGTTCTGTATCAGAATTCCCAGGATCAAACCCACCGCAACGAAAACAAGGGGACACGTACTGATGATTCGTTCGTGAAGATTCCTCCTGCCCAACTGCCGGTCAATGATCTCTAATTTCCGCTGAACCTCGTCCATGAGGGACAGACTACAGACTCAGAACAGAAGACTCAAGCGATAAATCTGCGATGCCCAGACTCGCCTCGTCGGAAGCAAAGCATAACTCCGTTAGAGATGAAGCCTCTGGATTGTGGATGAGGCTTCTGGCATATCCCGCCTATAACGGGATGTAGGTTTTCGGTTCGAAGTTGGTTTCCATCGTCCAGGTGGTGGCTTGG
>CAYZAH010000112.1:0-9220 GCA_964475805.1 uncultured Pirellulales bacterium
CAATGGAATGGTCTTGGAACGTATGACTTTACCCAACGAGCGGAAATACGGATCAGGGAAATACGCCGTCTTGGGCGGAATCGAAAAGCTCCAGACTGGGCCTTTCCACGGGCTGTTGGGATCGGCATCATTCACCTCATCGATTCGCCAATAGTAGGTGCTTCCCGGCACCAATCCGTCCGGATAAGGAAATCCGGGGAAGCCGGCCACAATGAACGTGCTGCCTTGATTTCCCCTGAATTCGGCGGAGTCACGGGTGGCGCCGTCCACAAGGTCAGCGTCGTCGCCCAGATACACATCGTGCGAGACCGCAAAGGGGCCGGCCTTCCATCTCAGGGTCACCCATGTGTCCGCATTCAGGGCGCCGTCCTTTGGTTCGGGGCCCCAAGCGTAGGGGGACATTCCACCTTCCATGGTGCCGAGTATTTCTGATTCCGACAGGGCATGGTTGTAAACCCTGACGTCATCAATCGCACCAATCCAATCGCATCCCCACCCATCCGTGCCGATGAGAACAGGGGTACCAACGCCGGCGAACTGGCCCATCGGGACAGAGTCGGTTTCTTCTCCATTAAGATAGCATTTCAGCGTCTCACCATCATGCGAGCATGCGATATGGCACCACTCATAGCGCTCCAGGTTTTTGCCGACGTGAGCCCAGGCTCGGGGTGACGAATTGAATGTAAACGACATATAGGGCTCAGGAGCGCCTTGGCCCCACCCATATCGAACCTGATAGCTCCAATCCGAACCGTCCGTCTTTGACATTGGCGCTGTCGTTGTGAGATTTCCTTCCGGGTCATCTGCGTCAGGTCTTATCCAGAGAGCTATGGAGATGGGACCGGTCATATTCAGGCTGGGGTCACTGCCGCAATCGAAGTAGTCCCCGTTGCCACCCGATGTGCCCACGCCGTAGAACTCCACAGCCCCCCCGCTGAGACCGGAAATCCATGCGATATCCCATACGGGATTGTCCACGAGGGTCCCGTCGTTGCCGTTGCCGCTGGAATCATGAATGGTTGCCCCTGAACCCTCGTCAAGGGTCCAGTACCCAACCAGGTCTGCGCGCGTGATGCCTGCAACACTCAACGAAAGAACAAAAGAAACGAGACAGAATAATTTTCTACACATGAGATGCCTCCTTTTAAACAATACGGACTTAGGGATTTGTTTTTGCTTATTATCCTAAAAACTGAGGAACATCATCTCAAGCAGTTTGAAATGACCTCCTTCCCTCCAAAGCCAACTCTGAACGGCTCATTGGCGATAAAATGCACAAATGGAAGACACTACGCCACTTTCACCAATATCGTTTGTACCAAATCAGCCGCCCCGGCGTCAAGAAAAATCGTCAAATGATTCACAAACGGCCAAACGAACAGGACTTGTACCAGACTGATTGATTCGGCAAGCTCCGGACAGGCGTTTGGCAACGTTCTTATGACGATCGACCATGACATAGCAGATTTACGATGTTCATCATACTGCATCGTGAAGTCGAAGGGCTCTTCAGATGAGCGATGAAGCGTGGTTGATAAGTCGTGAGACGGATGCCTCAAAGAAGACTTTTTGTGGTAACAGGGATTCTAGTATTTGACTTTGAGCTTCTCATAGGTGGATTCGGTCGAAAATGAAAGAGCTGATAACTCTCTAAAGTCACCAGTCCTTTTGACTACATTTCTCTACAATATTTGTCTATGGTGTGACAACTCGATAGTAGGTGTGGATGTCGTCAGTCTGGCCGGACTAAAACCGCCCCATGCCGACCTGCCACTACTGCGTAGGCTAAATGTGCAGCTCGATTCGGTAGATGTAGGCATTGCCTCGCCAGCCCCTGCTGTGAAAGAAACGCGTCACGTGCAGCACGACATCTCTATTCTCTCGATCCTCGTATGCAATGAAGTTGGAGAGCTGTAGATCCGCATCTTCGCCTGGAAGCCTCGTGTCGATTTCGCTGACGGTGTCTTTGATCAATAGCATACTCCTGGGATCGATCTCGCCAATGACGAGTGGGTACCGTGGACTATTGCCATGAGGATTGTCTGGCGAGATGTTGCCAAGCCAATAATAGTTTCCACTGGAGTGTCGGAGGAGTTGCGAGCAACTGCTGGGCGAGAAGAAGTTCGAACCGTCGGAGTACGTCCACGGCTTCGGCGTGGTCCAATGGCGACCGCCGTCCTTCGAGACCGCGTACCACTTGTAGCCGGGTAGATGCGGCTTCACATCATTGCTACCGCGCATCACCATGAGGATACGACCGTCGGGCATCTCCGCCAAGGTTGGCTCGATGCATCCGCGCGTCGACTTGGTCGGGTCGTTAGCCACGCGCTCCGACAGATCCCACAGGACACGGTGGTCTTCCTGCCACTTGCCGATCAGGACCGCAGTCTCATGATACGTGTACCCGCCTCCCGGATTATAGTACTCCCCTCCGGGGCCGAGAGGTGTGATCTGCACCGGCACGAGAAAGTGGCCGTGCCGCGTGCGGATTGGCCGGCACGTTGTGGCTCCGATCATGAAGCTGTTTTTACCGACCCAGACATCCTCCAGTGGATGGTCCGGTGTATAGTCACCGTTCTGAATGACCTGTTCGTCCACGGCATAGGTCCTTCCGCCATCAAGCGACACTCGGTAACGAAGGACCCAGTGCTTCATTCCTTCCAGCGGATTGTCCGTTGGGAGAGTACCTTCCAGAACCATGACCAGAAGCCATTCTGTTTCGGGATCGGCCCAGCCGGGCTGCGCATACTGTCGATGGACACCCGTGGGCGTCCTCGTGATAAAAGAGACCGGTTCCCATTTTGACCAGGTCCGCCCGTTGTCCGTCGAGAAACGGCGGGCGAGTGTGTCGGCCGTGTCACTGCGAGATGCCGTACTCATGACACACATCATATCCACGCCATGAGGCCGCGTGTAAAAGGCCTTGGTCGTGATGCTCACACCAGCGCATGGGGCCTTGATGAAGATGTCTTTGCTTCTGATCTTGATGTTCACCCGTTCAGCGGCAAGCACGGGACGTCGGAGGGACCCTATGGTTAAACAACCTCCCGCGGCGGCCAGCCCGCCAACCAGGAGATGACGTCGAGTGACTTTGGTCATTATGTGGTCCATTTGACATCTCCTTGTGGTAGCCTATCACAGTTGCGGTGCTGTGGATGGTACTGGGATTTTGCCACGGTGTCAAGAATCTCTTAATCGTGTTGCTCTTATCGAGTCTTCATTAACTTGTGTTGAGCTTAAGCCATTCATGTCTCATTCAGTCGATAGAGAGACGCTTCTTCCACCCTGATCGTCTCCTTACCTGGCTGGCTCGATCCGGGAATCCGTTTGACCGTCGTCGTGCGACGATTCAATGCCAATCCGATTCTCTGGACGCTAGCCTCACGCTTTTCATGGAAGGTTTTATGCGCTTTACCTGGAGCAACAACCAGGTCTATCCCGACATCGAGCCGGGCACCACCGGTGCGGCTTTCATACAAATTTTTCGAGCGAGCATCGGTCCGATACCGCTCATTGTTGTCGTGATGATCCTGATGTCCATTACCGGACACTTTGGGATGACGCGCACAAGGTTCGGAATCGAATCCAAACTCGTCGACTCAGCGCGGGCCTCCGCCCGGACAACGGACATCAACGTTCCCCGCGTTATCAAGATGGATTTCCTCGGCGCGGCTTTCTGTGCATCGATTGCCGGGATAATTATCACTTCGATGAATAAGCTCGAGGTGTTCTATTTAGGCAAAAGGTATGACTTCAAATCGGTTACGGCTGTCGTGATCGGCGGGATGATGCTCAGCGGCGGACGAGGGAATATGTTAGGTGCATTCGGAGGCGTTCTGGTGATCGGGCTTCTGGCCAACATCACGGAATCTATGGGCGTTAACACACTCCAGCAGAATATCGTGACCGGCTCGATCTTTATCATCGTGGTGGGCGTGGCCAGTACAGGCTACGCAGGCGGGGGGAAGATTATACATGAGTCGACCGGTCAACGGGGAAAAAGCACCGTCCGCAAAACGGTTCAAGGGTCAGAGTGTGGCCGTGTTTATCGACAACAGCCGGGCGCTGCTGATGTTGATATTGCTTTTTGGGGGATTGTCGGTCTTTGCACCGAACTTCTTTTCCGTCCACAACGTAACGGCCATTCTGACAGGCGCCAGTCCCAATGCCATTGTTGCCATCGGCGTTACGGTAATATTTATTTTAGGAAAGCGTGACCAGTCCATTGGGGCGGTCGTGATGCTTTGCGGCATGTTGGCGATCGGTCTTCAACCTCAGTTGGACTGGTTCGGATCGATCATTCTGGCAGTACCGGCCGGAGCATCCGTGGGCCTGGTCAACGGGCTGCTGGTTGTAAAGGCTCGGATCAACTCATTCATTCCCATGCCCGGAACGATGACGGTGGTAACGGGCCTGATGCATCTTTACAGCAAGGGCGGATCGAAAGCTATGATTTTCGTTTTGCAGATTGGCTTGAGACACCATTGGTTCCTATCTCTCCTCCGATTGTTATCATCACATTAATTCTGGTTCTTGCGTTCACTTTGTTTTTAAACAGGACGGCCTTGGGCCGTGCGTCTCTCACCGTCGGAGGAAATGCGGAAACGGCTTGGCTGGCCGGTCTGAAGCGGGATAGTCACCTGATCGCGGGTTTTATCATTTGCGGACTGACGGGCGCGACAGGCGGGCTACTTTTAGCCGCCAGCCTCGGCTCGATGACCTCGACGGCCGTGTTAGGAAACCGCATGGGGATGACGGTTCTGTCGGCCGTGATCACAGGCGGCGCCCTTATAAGCGGAGGCAAGGGAAGTGTGTTGAAGAGTCGTTTTGCCGTCCTTATGGTGACGACGCTCTTTAGCGGTACTAGCTGCTTCGGACTGGGCTTTGAAGTGCAAATATTTGTTAATGGAATCACACTCGTACTTGTGGTTCTCTACGAAGCATTTGTAATATACAGGCATGACCTAGCAAAAGGACAAAGGCCGGACTTGATAAAAGAAACCAGAGCCATGAGGGATACGCGGCCTGTAGTAGATGAAGAACAAGGAGATGGCACAATGACCGACAAAGACCGTTTTGCTCTGACCTGTATCGCGGTCGTGGCGATTGTGGGCATCGTAGCTATTTTCGCTATGTACTTTATGCGCATTCGTGCCCCCGTTCGAATCATACCGGGAACGCAAGACGTTATTGATGATGATACGAAATCCGGGTTTGATGTGTATGCCTTAAGGGGCACGGACGGGCAACCCTATATTCTACCGCAAACCGAACCGGTCGCCATCCGCGAGCGTCCGGCGGATCCCAAGGCACTAGAGGAAACCGAGAAGGGGCACTGGTGGGATATCGAGTTCGCCGGGTGGAATGTCGAGAAGGTCGATATGCCCCAATCTCCAAAGGACGGCCCGCGCGGAAAACGAATCGTCCTTCTCAAGGCCGGTGACCATCCCTACTGGACCGCATATGTCAATGGATTCAAAGTAATGGCCGATGCTTATCAAATGAAAGCGAAAATCTTCAATAGTAACTGGAACGTGGATCTGCAGGCCCAGCAGACGGATCAATCCATTAACGAGCAGCCCGATATGATTATCTTCGCACCTGTCGACGCCACCGCCTGCACGCCGTTGCTGCGACGCATTAACAAGGCCGGTATTCCCTGCATCACATCCAATACCATTCCATGCGACGAAGCGATGAAATATTGTCTGGCCTGGACGGGACCGGACGATTGGGGCCAATTTCGCATGCTGGCCCGAAAGTTCGCCGACGCATTGGACAGAAAGGGAGGATATGCGATCATCAGGCACATGCCCGGCAGCTCGCCGTTTTTCGCACGCACCTATGCTCCGATCACCGAACTGGCCGACTATGCGCCCGATATGAAACTTCTCGTCATGGACACGGCCAACCTTGAAGCGGAGGGTACCATGCAATTGGTTTCGGCGTGGCTAACCAAGTACGGCGACCAACTGAAGGGCCTGGTGCTCGCCGGCGACGGTTTCTCGATGACCGGCGCACTGGAAGCGGTCAATAAGTCGGGAAGAAAAGATATTGTGATCGTTGCCGCGGGAAACAGCAAGACGGGGATGGATTCGATCAAGGCGGGGGATGCGTTAGCTATCACGTATCAGTCGGCCGAGGGGGATGGCGCCATTGCCGTCCACGCCGCAGCCGAGTGGTTTGAAGGTAAGAAACTGGAGCCCGTGCGGTATCTGCCCAAGCATATCATCACGCAGGCCGACGTTGATGAGTTTATGCCGGCCCAGTGGTAACCAAATAATGTTCGAGTTATCTGAAGACAGGAACGCCTGAAAATGTTACATGATCCCAGTCATTATTCCCCGCCGCCTTTGGCGCGTGAAATCAGGTTGTCGCCCAGGGACAAGGAAATTCTGCGTCGCCTCGCTGGTGAAGTTGCTGAGATTGCTTCTCTGGATATCCACGAGGAAAAAGCCAGGTTATGGACCAAGCTGAATGATCTGAAATCCGAAAGGCCCATGGTCTGGATCAATGAGATCTGCTGGAACGAAATGAATGTCGATAATGAACTCACTATAGAGGCCGAACATCCCTGGGCGAAGGACCAGGAAAATCTGTTGCGACGAACTATCTACAAGTGGAAGCACCTGCCCGCCGATATGGTTGTCAGTGATTATATCCGATGTCCGCTGGTTATTCACAGTACGGATTTCGGGATCATCGAAGATGTGGATATTGTCAAAACCGATGAGACCAGCGATGTGGTATCACGGCGTTTCAATATACAGATCAAAGAACCCGAGGACCTCGAAAAGATTCAGATGCCGACCGTGATCCATAACGAACAGGCTACCGAATATCAATACCAGGCGATGTGTGAGGTATTCAAAGGGATCATGCCGGTTACGAAGGTTGGCCAGGGACATATCTGGTTTACACCGTGGGATTATCTGATTCGCTGGTGGGGCATTGAGGAAGCGATGATGGATATGATTCTCCGTCCCGATATGGTCAATGCCGCCGTCTCGAAAATGGTCGATGCCTGGATGGTCGAACTGGATCAGTTTCAACAAATGAATCTACTTTCGCTGGATAATACCAATGAACGCGTCGGTTCTGGAGGATATGGATACACGAGGCAATTACCGGGTGACGACTTTGAACCCGATTACGTATTGCCGCACAACATGTGGGGGTGCTCGAATGCGCAGATATTCTCCGAAGTGTCCCCTGACATGCATTGGGAGTTTGCTATCAAGCACGATATGCGGTGGCTCGAGCGGTTTGGCTTGACTTACTATGGCTGTTGCGAGCCGCTCGACAAGAAGGTTGACCTCTTACGCAGGATACCGAACCTCCGAAAGATATCTATCAGTCCCTGGTGCGATATTGATCGAGCAATCGACGAAATCGGACTGGATTATGTGATCAGCCAGAAACCAACTCCGGCGGTATTTGCCGAAAGCCAGTGGCAGCCGGGAAGAGCCCGAGCCGATATCCGCCGTGTGCTCGAAAAGGCCGAAGGTCAATGCCACATCGAATTTATTATGAAGGATATTTCAACCGTACGCTACGAGCCCCAACGGCTTTGGGATTGGGCCCGGATCGCAATGGAAGAGGTGGAGAAAATAAGCTAAGCTATATGGAGAAACAGGCATGCCGCTGACTTTCCGGCAAAGGGTTTTAGCTGTCCACGAACACTGTGAGCCCGATCAGGTAGGGTACAAAAACTCATCCCAGCATAAACTCTTGAGCCAAAGAGGGACGCATCTCACTTCTCCACAGAAATTACGTCGCGTTTGAGGCTGCTGACAGATGCGATGATACCAAAACAGACTTCTTCTTTGCGGAGGGAGCGAAGATCCTCCGCTAAAGGAATCAGGACACAGCAACCAGCGTTGTCAACGACCTTGATCGGTTCGAGACACGCGATTCGGTTTGCCCAAAGTGTCTGACCTTATCCTTCATTCAACACCGTTGAGTTCATGAGGTGAGCTTCCGGACGAGTTTAGCGTTTTCGGCCACTTGGAAGTCGAACATGCCGACATTGAGGAAATCTGCTTTGGCCTCAACCGCGTACCGGAATCCGGATTCGGGCTCTACCCGACCGGCGCCCAGAACCTTGTAGGCTATCCAGGGGATGTCTATCCCGGCCATCATGGCCGTGGTTCCCTGCGGGTCAGCGCATGCGATGTTGACCGTATTTAGAGTCTTCATGATGAAGTCAGGTGTGATCCCGGCCTTGATTGGGACATCGATCGTCTGGTTGAGGTGTGCTGCCATGCCGGCCAGCATTCCCTGCTTCCTGATCCTGTCGAGATAATACTCGATTTGGGAGAGGTTCTTATCCCGAACCAGTCCATCGCAGGACGACCCGTGCAGGAAACACGCAATCGCCCCGTTGTCAGCTGCCAACTGGATGTATTTCAGAGCGTCTTTCCTGCCCTCCGGCTTTGGCGAGAACCAGTGGGATTGGGCTATCCACTGCAGTCGGTTGCCGGTCTCCTTCTCGAACCGATTGAGATATTTAACACATGTTTCATCAGTAAGGGTGATGTGAGTGTTGATCCCGTGGTCGTGGCTGATTGCCAGGGTCTCGATAATCTTCTCCTTCGTAAAATAGGCCGCAAACAGTTCCTTGGCGTATTTCAGCGGTTCGGCATGAGGGTAGCCTGTGAACTGGTTGGCGCCGATTATCAATCGGCTGACATCATACTTTCCCAGTTTCCGCTTCGGTAAGCTGGAAACAGCCTTGGCGGTCGACTCCGACCCGGCCACTGACCTGGCCGGGCCTGCTACTGCAAGACTGGCCGATACGGTCAGCGTGCCCTCTATAAATTCTCGTCGATTTATTCTTCTCATGTCAAACTCCTATATTCTGTAAACGGTTGTCTGTCCTATTTCATCGACGCAGTTGGACATCGTTTGCGGAGGTGGCATTCATTGGGATTATCGGCGATAAATTCGTTTTCCACATACAGGTGTGATTATACGAGCGGGGGCACAACAGCACAAGGAAATGCGCCCATGGACATCTGCTGCCAGAAACATTGGAACTCCACGGTGCCTCGGGTAGTAGAACGGGTGGAACTCGGAACGCGGAAGCCTCCTGGATATTTTACATAGTGCATTCTGCCCAAAAACGGTTTTTGTCTGTCGCACCTGACGCTGGATAGTGACACATCCAGTATGGCTCCATTGCCAATCGCTGCCTTCTCAACATGCGGCTTCATCGCAT